>JALYMV010000364.1 GCA_030773575.1 Actinomycetota bacterium | reverse complement strand
GCCTGTGGGCCGGGGTCGCGGCGGCCGGCACGGCGGCCACGGTCGCGGGCTACGCGGCGCTCGGCGTCGCGCCGGGCGGCCTGGTCGCCTTCATCCTCGCGGTGGCGGGGGGCGCGGTCCTCGTCATGCTCGTGGACGCGTTCATCCCCGAGGCCCACGAGAAGGCCGGCCGGGCCGTCGGCCTGGTCACCTGCCTGGGTTTTCGCCCTCGCGGTGCTGATCGATCAGCTGTAGTGACCGGCGCGCTGGTCCTCACGGGAGCGCCCGGCGCCGGGAAGACGTCGGTGCTCGAGGCGCTGACGACAATGCTGGAGCTCGACGGGATCCCCTACGGCGCGATCGAGTCCGAGCAGCTCGGCTGGGGGTCGCCCTGGCTCGCGCCCTCCGATTGGATCCCCCTGCTCGGGGAGGTCATCGCGCGCCAGCGCGAGGCCGGGCGGCGGCGCTTCCTCGTGGCCGCCACGACGGAGACCGCCGAGGAAGCGCGCGGGGTGGTCGAGGCGGTCGGCGCCGAGCGGGTCCACGTCGTCTGCCTCGACGCACCGCCCGACACCGTGGTGGCGCGGATCGCCGCCCGCGAGCCCGACGGCTGGCCGGGCAAGGCGGCGCTGATCGACCACGCGCGCCGGCTGGCGCGATCGATTCCGGAGCTCCCCGGCATCGACCTCGTGATCGACACGGACGGGCGCGAGTCGCCGGCCGTGGCGGCGGAGGTCCGCGACGCGCTACCCGCGCGGGGCATCCTCGAACCGCTCTGACAGCGCCGCCGCGCAACTTCTGGCGCGACGGCCCGTTGAACGCCCCGTGTCGCGCCTGACCGCACTCGCGCTCACCTCGGCGCTCCTGGTCGTGGCGCTGCCGGCGGGGTCGGCACCCGCGGGGCGGAGTCCGAAGCCGGTCTGCGGCCCGGCCCACGCGAAGACGCTCGTCCAGGGGCGTCGGGCGCGCGTCTACGTCGTCGGCACGCGTCTGGAGCGCGCCGACGGCGGCGCGTACGGGTACGCGTGCCTCGCGAGGACCCGCGGGCGAGTGCTGCTCGAGGGAGTGGGGTGCCTCGGCTCCTCCTCGGGCTGTCGCACGCTCGGCCCGGTGGCGGTGGCCGGCCGCTTCGTCGCGTACGCATCCCAGACCTACGGCGGGGCCTACGGCGACGAGCACTTCGCTCTGGTGGTGCTCGACCTCCGAACGCGGAAGGTCCGGTACGAGACGCACGAGGGGATCCCGGCCGAAGTCCAGGCCGGCATCTCGGATGTCGTGATCCGCCCGACCGGTGCTGCCGCCTGGCTGTGGACGCGCGGCGGCACGCCGGTGGTCTCGCGCACGCCCGGCTGCGGACCGACCACTCTTGCCGAGGGCGACGACATCAACCCGGCAGCCCTCTGGCGCAACGGCCGTCGCGTCTTCTGGCGCCAGGCGGGTCAAGACCGTTCGGCAGCCCTGTGCGGCCGCGGGCAGCGCCCCTGAACACGTGACACTCGCGCGCCCCGCGGCGCCGAGATCCACATCCCCCGGAATGGGCACCGAGGATGTGGATCTCGAGCCTCCCCCGAGCGCGAGATCCATACCGCCGTCATCCCGCCCACGCCCGCCCCGAGCACCCCGATCTCCGTGACCGCCGCCGGCTCGAAGGTCAAGGTCGTCGCAAGGCGAACCTGAGCTGGAAGGGCACGAGCGCCGCCTCCCTCGACGTCTTCCGCAACGGGTCGAGGATCGCGACGACGAGCAACACCGGCAGCTACACCGACACCCTCGGCAAGGCGCGCGGCAACTTCACCTTCGAGGTGTGCGAATTGGGGACCGCGACCTGCTCGAACACCGCCGCGGTCCCGAGGCGCCTACGCTGCGTCGGTGCGCGGCGGCGGTGCGACGGTGATCAGGCGGACGGTCGTGGCGTTCTACGACAACCAGATGACCCACCACGCGGCGGCGCTCACCTACTACGCGCTGATGTCGCTCTTCCCGACGGTGCTCCTGGCGCTGTCGCTGCTCGGGCTGCTCGGCCAGTACCCGGAGACGTACGACGCGATCCTGGGCTACGCACGGGAGGTGGCGCCGGAGCCGGTCGTGACGCCACTCGACGCGTCCCTGCGCGGGGCGCTCCAGGCCAAGGGGACGGCCGCGACCGCGCTCGCGATCGGCGCGGCCCTGGCCCTCTACGGCACGACGGGGGTGCTGGAGGCCGCGCGCCGGGCGCTCAACGTGGTGTTCGAGATCCAGAGCGGGCGGAGCATGCTCCGGCGCAAGCTCGTCGACGTCGGCTCGACCCTCGTGCTCCTCGGCCTCGCGATCGTCACCGCGATCCTGGTGTTCGTCGGCGGGAGCTTCGCGGAGGACCTGCTCGGCTTCATCGGGCTGGGTCCGACGGCGGCGAAGGTGTGGAGCATCGCGCGCTGGCCGGCGGCCCTGCTGGTGGCGATGCTCGTGTTCTCCTACGTCTACTACGTCACCCCCGACGTCCAGCAGCGGTCGTGGCGCTGGGTGACGCCCGGCGCCGTGGTCGGCGTCCTGCTCTGGCTGCTGGCGTCGTGGGGCTTCTCGACCTCCATCTCCAACGTGGCGGATGTCGGCGCGCTCTACGGGACGTTCGCGGGCGCCATCGTGCTCGTGGCGTGGATCTGGCTGACGAACGTCGCCCTGCTGTTCGGCGCCGAGCTCAACGCGGAGCTCGAACGGGAGAAGGAGCTGCGCGACGGCGTTCCGCCCCGCGCCACGCTCGACCGGCCGGCCCGTCGGGGCTAGCTGGATGACGCGGCCGTCGCGGCGAGCGCTGCCCCTTGCG
>JALYMV010000363.1 GCA_030773575.1 Actinomycetota bacterium | reverse complement strand
CGCTCCCGTGGATCGACCGCAAGCTCGACGAGCGCCGCAACCGGCGCCGCCTGCGCGCCGAGGGCGCCCCGGGCTATGACCCCGGGCGCGAGCGCCGCGCCGAGCAGCGCGCCCGCGAGCTGCTGCGCTCCTGCGTCAACGACGAGGAGTGGGGGATGTACCGCGACCTCGGCTTCCTGCGGGTGTGGGGCGCCCAGGCGGGCGGGCCGGAGGCGGGGCAGGACTTCGGCGGCGTGCCCTACGCCTACCTGATCTACCCCCACAAGCCGATCGTCGCCTACCTCCCGCAGACCCGCCAGCTGCTCAACGAGTACTGCGTCGAGTTCCCCGACGAGACGCGGCCCTACGGCTCGACCCGCCTGCCGGACTCCGACGACGTCCTCGCCAAGTGGATGGCGCTCAAGGCCGACGAGACCCGGCTGATCTCCGCCGCCAACATGCACCTTCCGGGCCGCCAGGTCGACCCGCGGCAGGTCTCGCGCGACCTCTGGCGGCTCAACCAGTGGGAGCGCGAGCGCCTCGCCCGCGAGCAGCGCCGGACCACCGCGGGCGGCAGCTCGGGCGGCGGCAGCGTCCCCGCCCCGTAGCGTCAGGCCACATGACCGGCTCCTCCAACGGGCGGCTCGATCCGAAGCACAACTCCCGCGCGCTCACCGAGGGGCCCGAGCGGGCCGCCGCGCGCTCCTACCTCCACGGCATCGGCTTCGACGCCGAGGCGATGGCCAGGCCGATCGTCGGCGTCGCCTCGACCTGGATCGAGACGATGCCGTGCAACTTCCACCTGCGGGCGCTGGCCGCCAAGGTCAAGGAGGGGATCCGCGCCGCGGGCGGGACCCCGATGGAGTTCAACACCGTGGCGATCTCCGACGGCATCACCATGGGCACGAGCGGGATGCGCACGAGCCTCGTCTCGCGCGAGGTGATCGCCGACTCGATCGAGCTCGTCACCCGCGGCCACCTCTTCGACGCGGTGGTCGGCCTGTCGGGCTGCGACAAGACGATTCCCGGCGTCGTCATGGCCCTCGCGCGGCTCGACGTCCCGAGCGTGATGCTCTACGGCGGCTCGATCGCGCCCGGCCACCACCGCGGCCGCGACATCACGATCCAGGAGGTCTTCGAGGCGGTCGGCGCGCACGCGGCCGGCCGGATCACCCGCGAGGAGCTCACCGAGGTCGAGGAGGCCGCCTCGCCGGGCGCGGGCGCCTGCGGCGGCCAGTTCACCGCCAACACGATGGCGATGGCCTTCGAGGTGATGGGCATCTCCCCGATGGGCTCGAGCATGGTCCCCGCCGAGAACGCCTCCAAGGCCGAGGTGGCGGCCGGCGTCGGGGAGCTCGTCATGGACGTCCTCGCGCGCGGCCAGCGCCCGAGCGACCTCATCACCCGCGAGTCGCTCGAGAACGCCATCGCGGCCGTCGCCGCCTCGGGCGGTTCGACCAACGCCGTGCTGCACCTGCTCGCCGTCGCGCGCGAGGCGGGCGTGGCGCTCGACATCGACGACTTCGACCGCATCGCCTCGCGCACGCCGCTGCTGTGCGACCTCAAGCCGGGCGGCCGCTACGTGGCGGTCGACCTCTACGCCGCCGGCGGCGTCCCGGTGGTCGCCAAGCGCCTCGCGGAGGCCGGCCTCCTGCACGAGGACGCCCCGACGGTCACCGGCCGCACGGTCGGCGAGCACGCCCGCGAGGCGGCCGAGAACCCCGACGCGCCGCCCGTCGTCCGGCCGCTCGACGACCCCATCAAGCCCACGGGCGGGCTGGCCATCCTGCGCGGCAACCTCGCACCGGAGGGCTCGGTGGTCAAGCTCTCGGGCCACACGCGCACCCACCACGAGGGCCCGGCGCGGGTCTTCGAGTCCGAGGAGGACGCGATGGCGGCGGTCACCGGCGGCGCCATCGAGGCCGGCGACGTGATCGTCATCCGCAACGAGGGGCCGGCGGGCGGGCCGGGGATGCGCGAGATGCTCGCGGTGACCGCTGCGCTCGTGGGGGAGGGGCTCTCGAGCGAGGTCGCCCTGCTCACCGACGGCCGCTTCAGCGGCGCCACCCACGGCTTCATGGCCGGCCACGTCGCCCCGGAGGCGCTCCACGGCGGGCCGATCGCCGCGGTCGCCGAGGGCGACCGGATCACCTTCGACGTCGAGGCCCGCCGGCTCGACGTCGCGCTCTCGGACGAGGAGATCGCCCGCCGCATCGCCGCCTACGAGCCGGCGCCGCCCAAGTACGCGACCGGCGTGCTCGCCAAGTACGCGAAGCTCGTCTCGAGCGCCGCCCAGGGCGCGGTCACCGGCTGACCGCCGCCCACCACACACGCCATGGCTCCCACCGACCGCCTCGCGATCGCCCGCGACTGCTATCGCGCCTACGAGACCGGCGACCGGCCGCTGATCGAGCGCCACCTCGCCGACGACCTCGTCTTCTTCAGCCCGCCCGACCCCGGGATCGACCGCGCGACCTACTTCGAGCGCTGCTGGCCCAACGCGGAGCGGATCGACGGCTTCGCGTTTCCCCGGATGCACGAGCACGGCGACGAGGTCGTCGTCACCTACGAGGCGACCGCGCCGACGGGACCCGCTTCTGCAACACGGAGGTGCTGACCTTCGCGGGCGACCGGGTCGCCCGCGTCGAGGTCTACTTCGGCTGGGAGCTGCCGTAGCCGGCGCTCAGGCGGCCTGGACACCGGGGACGCCGGCCTCCGGGGAGATCTCGCCGGCCAGGAAGCCGCGCAGCAGCTCGTTGAAGCGGGTGGGGCGCTCGATCATCGGCGCATGGCCGGTGTCGTCGAAGACCACCTTGCGGGCGTTCTCTCCGATGAGCCGCTCGAAGCGAGCGGCGTCGCCGACCGGCACGAGCAGGTCGTTGCGGCCCCACACGATCAGCACGGGCGCCTCGATCTGCCCGAGCCGCTCGCGGAACGAGTAGCTCATGAGCGCGTCGAGCGCGGCCACGAAGCCGGGCTTGCCCTGCCCCTGCAACAGCTCCCAGGTCAGCCGCGGGGAGAGCTTCTCGGGGTAGCGCACGACGCCCTGGAGGGCGGCCCGCCGCAGCCGCAGACGGCGCACGAAGAGGTCGCGGCGGTGGGCGAAGAGGTAGCGGTTGGCCGGCGCGGCCGCGCGCGCGAGGCTCAGCAGCGGCTCGCGCCGCTGGTACTCGATCGACAGGCCCGCCGCCGAGACGAGCGCGAGCTTCTCCACGCGGGTGGAGAACGAGAGCCCGAGCTCGGCGCCGACGAACCCGCCCATCGAGTTGCCGACCACCACCGCGGTCTCCACCCCGATGTGGTCGCAGAGCGCGTCGACGACCTTGGCGTAGCCGCGGATGGAGATCGGCTCGGCGGGCATCTCGGAGAGCCCGAAGCCCGGGAGGTCGAGCGCGACGACCCGGTGCGTCTCCATGAACGGCGGGATGTTGAGCAGCCAGTTCTGCCACGTGCCGCCCAGGCCGTGGACGTAGAGCAGCACCGGCCGGCCGTCCTCGCCGCTGCCGCCGCCCGTGTCGACGTAGGTGACGCGGCTGCCCAGGATCTCGGCCTGGAAGGTGATCGACAACCAGTCGACGCCCAGCCAGGCGTCGTCCTCGCCGTCGGCGTAGGTCTCATCCGCCCCGGGGCGGATCAGGCCGTTCTGCACGCCCGCGATGACCTGTCGTCGCACGGAGGGCATGGCGTTACGGTATCCCAACCTCCGATGCGGATCGCCATCGACATCGACTCCACGTTGCACAACTACTGGCCGCAGTTCGCCGCCGCGGCCAAGCGCCGCTTCGGCGTCGAGCTGCCCTACGAGAACCAGGTGACCTGGGGCATCGCGACGCTCCGGCCCGAGCAGGTCAAGGCCTGCATCGCCGAGACCCATCGCGAGGAGGCCATCCTGGGGGCGGAGCCCTACCCCGGCGCGGTCGAGACGGTCCGCGCCTGGCACGAGGCCGGCCACTTCATCCACATCACCTCCCACCGCGCCACCGAGGCCCACGACGCCACCACGCGGTGGCTGGAGGCCATCGGGCTGCCCTACGACGAGCTCTACTGCTCCTTCGACAAGGTCTCGCGCTGCACGGACATCGGGATCGACGTCCTGATCGACGACTCGCCGGTCAACCTCGCGCGGGCGGTCGACGCCGGTATCGTCGCGGCCACGCTCTCGCATCCGTGGAACCGCGACGTCTGCGAGGAGGAGGACGTCGTGTGCGCCGATGACTGGGCCGAGCTCGCTGAGCGCCTCGCGCCCGTCCTCGCGCAGACCCGGCCGCCCTGCACCGCCGCATGAGCCAGCGCCGGCTCCCGGCCACCCCGACGCACCCGGCCGGCGACATGCGCGCACACCTGCCCGCGATCGAGCCCGAGCGCCAGGTCACCGATTGGGGGCGCTCGGAGCGCGTCGCGGGCTTCATGGACCGGACGGTCTACGAGTTCCTCTACCACTACTGGTTCCGCTGCGACGTCGAGGGGATCGAGAACGTCCCGTCCGTCGACGGCGCCCTGCTGGTCTCCAACCACTCGGGCGCCCTGCCGCCCGACGCGGCGATGATCGTGAAGGCGATCGCCGAGGAGCACCCGCGCCCGCGGCCGCTCCACCTGACGGTCGAGCACTGGTTCCGGGGCTTCCCCGGCTTCTCGATGCTGGTCGCCAAGATCGGCGGCGTTCCCGCCCACCCGGACAACGTCCAGCGGCTGCTCCACGACGAGCGCCAGCTCGTGCTCGTCTTCCCCGAGGGCCGCAAGGGAACCGAGAAGCTCTACAAGGACCGCTACAAGCTGCGGCGCTTCGGCCGCGGCGGCTTCGTCGAGGCGGCGATGCGCGCCCGCGTCCCGATCGTGCCGGTTGCCGTGGTGGGCGCCGAGGAGGCCGTCCCCGCCTTCGCCCAGCTCCCGCTCACCCGCCTCACCGGGCTCCTCTACACGCCGCTCACGCCAACCTTCCCGCACTTCGGGATCCCGGGGATGTTCGGCTTCCTGCCCGCGAAGTTCCGCATCCGCTTCCTCGAGCCGATCCCGACCGACCAGTGGGGCGACGAGCCCTGGGACGACCGCGGCCTCGTGCAGACGGTCGCCGAGGAGGTCCGCGCGCGGATCCAGGAGGAGCTCATCGCCATGCTGGCCGAGCGCAGTTCGGTGTGGTTCTAGGTGAACTCCCGGCGGATCCTCATCACCGGGCTGTCGACCTACTGGGGCGGCCGCCTCGCGCAGGAGCTCGAGCGCGACCCGCAGGTCGAGACCGTCATCGGCGTCAGCCCGAAGGAGCCGACGTGCGAGCTCGACCGCACGGAGTACGTGCGCGTCGGCGCCCAGCACGCGCTGCTGCGCCGGATCGTCAACGCGGCCGAGATCGACACGGTGATCGACACGCGGCTCGTGGTGGACTCGTCCGCCGCGCCCTCGCGCGAGGCGCACGAGAACAACGTCATCGGGACGATGAACATCCTCGCCGCCTGCTCGGGCCCCGGCTCGCCGGTGCGCAAGGTGGTCTTCAAGTCCTCGGCGCACTACTACGGCTCAGAGCAGGACGACCCGGCCTTCTTCACCGAGCGCATGCAGCGCCCCCACCCGCCGCGCACGCGGATCGAGCGCGACATCGTCGAGGCGGAGAACGCGGTGCGCGGCTTCGGCCAGCGCAACCGCGATGTGACGGTGACCGTCCTGCGCTTCGTCAACGGGCTGGGCGCCGGGATCCGGACCTCGCACCAGGCCCTGTTCGCGCTCCCGGCCATCCCGTCCATCCTCGGCTTCGACCCCCGGTATCAGTTCATCCACGAGGACGACATCGTCGGGGTGCTCCACCATGCCGCCCGGGAGGAGCTCGACGGCGTCTACAACGCCGCGGGCGACGGGGTCCTCGTCCTCTCCGAGGTCGCCTCGCTGCTCGGCAAGCCGCTCGTCCCGATCCTGCCCCCGTGGGGGACGGGCCTCGCGGTCGCGCCTCTGCGCCGCCTCGGGCTCGGGGTCCCCGACGAGATGCTCCAGCAGCTGCGCTTCGGCCGCGGCGTCGACAACCGCAAGCTCAAGGCGTCGGGCTACTCCCTGCGCTACACGTCGCGCGAGGCGGTGGTCAAGCTGGCCGAGCACTTCCGGGTCGGCCACCTGCGCAGCTCGGCGAGCGAGCCCTACCGCTACGAGCGCGAGGTCGAGGAGTTCCTGCGCTACTCCTCCAACGTCAGGCGCCGCCCGGAGGGCTCGGGCGCCGAGCGCGAACGCGCCAGCCGTTGATCCGAGGCGCATCCGGAGGCGGTCCGGAGGCGCACAGCGTCATGCCAGGCCGGTTGCAGGGGTAGTCCCTGCGTCGACGCCCGCCTACATTCTCCTTCTCGCCTCTCGCCTGCCTGTCGTGCGCTCCCGCTCCTTCGTCCTCACCGCCCTCTTCCTCGTCGTCCTGCTCGCCGGAGCCGGGGGCGTCTACGCCTACGACTCGCGGCGCGCGCAGCACATCGCCGAGGGCATCACCGTCTCCGGGGTGGACGTCGGCGGGATGACGACCGGCCAGGCGCGCGCCAGCCTCGAGCAGGCCCTGCTCGCGCCGCTGCGCGAGCCGGTGGAGGTCCGCCACAAGGATCGCACCTTCCGCCTGACGCCCCGCCAGGCCCAGGTGGGGATCGACCTCGACGGCTCGGTCGATCGCGCGCTGGCCCGTTCGCGCGAGGGCAACGTGATCACCCGCGCGATCCGCGACCTCCAGGGCGGGCGCGTCAACGCCGACGTCCCGGTCGACGTCACCTACTCCAAGGCGGCCACGCGCCGCCTGGTCGGGCGCGTGAGCAAGTCGATCGACCGCCCGGCCGTCGACGCCGACGTCTCCTTCGCCGGCGGCCGGATCGACCGCAAGCCCTCCAGGAACGGGCTCGAGGTCAGGGCGGCCGCCCTGCGCCGCGACGTCGACTCGGCGCTGCTCTCGACGGACGGCTCGCGCACCGTGCGCGTCCGCACCCGGACGGTCCGCCCGAAGGTCTCCACGGGCGAGGTCGCCGACAAGTACCCGGCCGTGCTGATGGTCGACCGGGCCAACTTCAGGCTGACGCTCTACAAGAACCTCAAGCCGGCCAAGAGCTACGGGATCGCCCTGGGCAAGGCGGGCCAGGAGACGCCGAGCGGGCTCTACTCCATCCAGAACAAGGCGGTCAACCCCGCCTGGAACGTGCCGAACAAGCCGTGGGCGGGGAAGCTCGCCGGCCGCGTCATCCCCGGCGGGGTGCCGGAGAACCCGCTCAAGGCGCGCTGGCTCGGCGTCTACGACGGCGTCGGCATCCACGGCACCGCCGACGAGGGCTCGATCGGCACCAACGCGTCGCACGGCTGCATCCGCATGCGGGTCGCCGAGGTCATCGAGCTCTACGACGACGTCCCGGTCGGCGCGCCGATCTACATCTCCTAGAGCGGCGGGTCAGGCCGCGAAGGCCTGGATCTCCGCCACGTCGACCTCCTGCCATCCCTGTTGCAGCAGCAGGGTGTGGTGATCGGTGTGGCGAAGACAGAGCGAGCCGATGAACACGCCCTTCGTCCTCTTGCGCATGACCGCGTACCACATGGTGGTGGCGTCGCTCGTGCCCTGGATGCGGAACCACGGGCGCTTGGGGTCCTCGTCGGCCGGCACCACGCCCGCCTCGACGAGCTGGCGCCGGGTGGCGACCTGACCGGTGGCGGTGTCGATGAAGAAGATGGCCATGTCTAACGTCGCCCAGACGACGAGCGCCAGCGAAGTCGGGCCGGGCGAAACCCCTGTCGCCCAGACGACGAGCGCCAGCGAAGTCGGGCCGGGCGAAACCCGATACCAAATTAGCGAGGCGTGGTGTGCCGCCCTCGTCCGCTTCGACGCCGAGCTGCGCAGCCGCGGCGCCGCCGAGCGCACGCGGCAGGCCTACGGAGCGGACGTCGAGGCCTTCGCCCGCTGGGCGACCGCGCTCGGGCTCGCGCCGGCCCAGGTCGGCTATCCCGTCCTGCGCCGCTACGCCGCCGCGCAGTCCGAGCAGGGCGCCGCGCCGGCCACCCTCGCCCGGCGCCTGGCGTCCCTGCGCGCGTTCTTCCGCACGCTGGTCGAGCACGGCGAGTTGCGCGCCAACCCGGCCGACCTCATGCCCTCGCCCAAGCAGGGCCGCTCGCTGCCCGACGTCCTGCGTCCCGAGGAGGTCGCCGCGCTGCTGGACCGCATCCCGGCGACCACGCCGCTCGAGCTCCGCGATCGCGCGCTGTTCGAGCTCGCTTACGCCTGCGGCCTGCGGGCGGAGGAGCTCGTCAACCTCGACACGGGCGCCGTCGAGTTCGACGCGGAGCAGATCCGGGTCGAGGGCAAGGGCTCCAAGACCCGCTTCGTGCCGGTGGGGGAGCCCGCGCTGCGGGCCGTCTCTCGCTACCTCGAGCGCGGCCGGCGGGCGCTCGAGGCCACCGGCGAGGGCGTCGCGGAGCCCGCGCTCTTCCTCTCGAAGTCCGGCCGGCGCCTGTCGACCTCCGACGTCCGCCGCCGCCTGCGGGTGTGGACCCGCCACGCTGCCGCCCAGGGCGCGGTGCACCCGCACGCGCTGCGCCACTCCTTCGCGACCCACCTGCTCGAGGGCGGCGCCGATCTGCGCGCGATCCAGGAGCTCCTGGGTCACGCCTCGATCAGCACCACCCAGATCTATACCCGTGTAGAGTCCGCGCGGTTGCGATCGGCGTACGCGCGAAGCCACCCGCGGGCGTAATGGAAACGAACGTCAAGGCCATCGAGCTCAAGGACCTGTGGCGCCGGTACAAGGGGTCGAACTCCGCGCGCGCCCGCGAGCAGCTCGTCGTCGCCTACTCGCCGCTCGTCAAGTACGTCGCGGGCCGCATGTCGAGCGGCCTGCCGGCCCACGTCGAGGAGGCCGACCTCATCTCCTACGGCCTCATCGGCCTCATCAACGCGATCGAGCGCTTCGACCTCGACCGAGAGATCAAGTTCGAGACCTACGCGATCACGCGCATCAAGGGCGCGATCATCGACGAGCTGCGCGCCCTGGACTGGGTGCCGCGCTCCGTGCGCGCCCGCGCCCGCGAGATCGAGCGCGCCCACGGCAAGCTCGAGCACCGGCTGCGCCGGACGCCCACCGACGAGGAGATGGCCATCGAGCTCGACCTCACGGTCGAGGAGTTCCAGGAGTGGCTGATGCGCATCTCCAACTCCACGGTGGTCGCGCTCGACGAGCTGTGGTCGGTCTCGGACTCGAGCGGCGACCAGGTCTCCCTGCTCGACACGCTCCACGACCCCGACGCGCCCGACCCCCAGCAGCTGCTCGACGCGTCGGAGCTCAAGGACCGCCTGGCGGACGCCATCTCGGCGCTGCCCGAGCGCGAGAAGCTCGTGATCGCCCTCTACTACTACGAGAACCTCACCCTCCGCGAGATCGGGGAGGTCCTCGGGGTCACCGAGTCGCGCGTCTCCCAGCTGCACACGAAGGCCGTGCTGCGCCTCAAGTCGCGGTTGCAGGCCGACAACCTCCGCGGCTAGATTTCCCGTCTCGATCCGCGCCCGAGGGACGCGGGCGCCCGACGGAAGGGAGAGGCCTGGCATGCCGCACGCAGCCGCCGACAGGATCCGCAACGTCGCCCTGGTGGGCCACCGGGGGAGCGGGAAGACCTCGTTGCACGAGGCCCTGCTCTACGAGGCCGGGGCGACGAGCAGGCTCGGAAGCGTCGCGGACGGGACCACGGTCTCCGACGCCGACGAGGACGAGAAGGCCCGCGGCATGTCGATCTCCGCCTCGCTGGCCTCCTTCCAGTGGCGCGGGGTGAAGATCAACCTGATCGACACGCCGGGCGAGCCGTCGTTCGTCGCCGACGCGCTCGGCGCGCTGCGCGTCTGCGAGTCGGCGGTCTTCGTGGTCAACGCGGTGATGGGCGTCGAGGTCACGACGCAGCGGCTGTGGTCGCGCGCCCGGGAGCTCGGCGTCGCGCGGCTCATCTACGTGAACATGCTCGACCGCGAGCGCGCCGACTTCTTCCGCACCCTCGGCGCCCTCAAGGACGCCTTCGGCCCGCACGTGGTGGCGACGGAGATCCCGATCGGCGCCGAGCACGAGGTGCGCGGCCTGATCGACCTCGTCGACATGAAGGCCTACGCCTACGACGGCTCCGGCAAGGACAACTGCTCGGAGATCGCGATCCCCGACGACCTCGCCGAGCTCGCGCAGGAGTACCGCGAGAAGCTCATGGACGAGGTCGCCGAGAACTCCGAGACGCTCATGGAGCGCTACCTCGAGGGGGAGACGATCTCCCACGACGAGATCGTCCAGGCCCTCGAGGACGGCACGGACCACGGCAACATCTTCCCGGTGACCTGCGGCGTCGCGACGTCGCACCTCGGCACGAACCGGCTGCTCGACGCCTTCGTCGACGACCTGCCGTCGCCGGTGCAGCACGGGCCGCTCGAGGCTGGCGAGATGGTCCTCGAGCCCGACGAGGGCAAGGCGACCTTCGCCTACGTCTTCAAGACGCGCGCCGACCCGTTCGCGGGCCGCATCAACCTCTTCCGCGTCTACCAGGGCGTCCTGCACCACGACTCCCAGGTGCTCAACACCCGCGCGCACTGCAAGGAGCGCGTCGGCCAGCTGCTCGTCCCGCAGGGCAAGGAGCTCGGCCAGGCCGACGCGTTCGGCCCGGGCGACATCGGCGCGGTGGCCAAGCTCAAGGAGACGCGGGCGGGCGACTGGCTGGCCGATCGCGACGAGGCGATCACCATGCCGACGATCCCCCTGCCGGCGCCCGTGATGGCCTTCCACATCGAGCCGAAGTCCAAGGGCGACGAGGACAAGGTCTTCACCGCCCTGCGGCGGCTGCAGGAGGAGGACCCGACGATCGACCTGCACCGGGACCCGCAGACGGGCGAGCAGATCGTGGCCGGGCTCTCGCAGGTCCACGTCGAGGTCATCGTCGACCGCCTGCGCGCCCGCTTCGGCGCCGAGGTCGAGCTGATGCCGCCGAAGGTCCCCTACCAGGAGACGATCCGCGGCACGGCGAAGGCCCACGGGCGCCACAAGAAGCAGTCGGGCGGCCGCGGGCAGTTCGGCGACTGCCACATCGAGATCGAGCCGCTCGAGGCCGCGCCGGGCGAGCCGGACTTCGAGTTCGTCGACAGGATCAAGGGCGGCGTCGTCCCGAA
This sequence comes from Actinomycetota bacterium, assembly GCA_030773575.1. Taxonomy (GTDB): domain Bacteria; phylum Actinomycetota; class Thermoleophilia; order Solirubrobacterales; family Solirubrobacteraceae; genus JACCYI01. Next base: position 793 of record JALYMV010000363.1, on the reverse strand, counting down.
CTCCTTCATCCCGGCGGTGGAGAAGGGCGTGCGCGAGGCGATGCAGCAGGGCGCCGTGGCGGGCTTCCCGGTCAAGGGCGTGCGCGTCACGCTCTTCGACGGCTCCTACCACACGGTCGACTCCTCCGAGATGGCGTTCAAGCTCGCCGGCTCGCTGGCCATGCGCGAGGCGATGGCGGCGGCCCAGCCCGTTCTGCTCGAGCCGATCATGCTCGTCACCGCCTCGGTGCCCGAGGGCTCGGTCGGCGACGTCATGGGCGACCTCTCCTCCCGCCGCGGGCGCCCGCTGGGGACCGACGTGGTGGGCGGGATGACCGAGGTCACCGCCGAGGTGCCGATGGCCGAGATGCTCTCCTACGCACCGGATCTCCGCTCGATCACCGGGGGCCAGGGCGAGTTCACGATGGAGTTCGTGCGCTACGAGGAGGTGCCCGCGCACCTGGCCGCCAAGGTGGTCGCCGCGGCCGGCGCGAGCGAGCAGGCGGTCAAGGCGTAGCGCCGCCGGGCGGTCCGTTGCAGGCCATGAGAGGGCGGAGAGGCCGTTGCTATCTTCGCCCTCCGTGGCCCGCCTGCGCGACATCCGCACGAACCAGTCCGACATCGCCTGCGACGTCTGCGGGCGGACGCTGCTGCGCGGCGAGGCGCCCGTCCCGTTCCTGACCGGCGGCCAGCGCCGCCACGTCTGCGAGCTCTGCACCGCGCGGGCGGCCCACGAGGGCTGGATCCGCGAGGCGGGCGGCGACGAGCTCGGGGTCGGCGGCGCGGCGGTCGACGGGCGCGGCCGCTCGCTGAT
>JALYMV010000362.1 GCA_030773575.1 Actinomycetota bacterium | reverse complement strand
GCCGCACCGCGACTCCCTGTCGGGCCGGCGGCCGCGGGGCTGACCGTGGACGGCTAGGTCTTGCGCCCGCCCACGAACTGCGTGAGCCCGGCGATCCGCCGCCGGACCGGGTCGAAGCCGCGGTCCTCGAGCGCCTCGACGATCTCGTCACGCTCGAACATGTGCTGCCCCGTCTGGGCGCCGACCCACCCGTCCCAGGTGCGCGCCGGCGCGGTGCGGGTCCGGCAGGAGGTCAGCAGCGCGATGCGCCCGCCCGGCGTGAGGACCCGCGCCATCTCGTCGAGCGCGGTCCACGGCTCGGCGACCATGTGCAGCGCCGCGAAGCAGCAGACGGCGTCGAAGGAGGCGTCGCGGAAGGGGAGGCGGACGGCGTCGCCGCGGACGTAGGCGACTCCCTCGCCGGGCGCCGTGTCGCGGACGGCGCGGGCGAGCATCGTCGCCGAGGCGTCGATCCCGACGGCGAGCCCCGCCGGCCCCACCAGCCGCGCGAACTCGCGCGTGAAGTTGCCGGGGCCGCAGCCGACGTCGAGCACGCCGTCGCCCGGCTCCAGGCAGAGCAGCAGCCGCGCGATCCGCCGCTCCTCCGCCATCCCGGGCCCGAGCGGCCCCTTGGCGATGCGGCCGAGCGCCGGGCGCCACCAGCGCTCGTAGACGACGGGCACGGCGGAGGAGAACATCAGCCGCTGGGCCAGCCGCGAGTCGCGGGGGCGCACGCCGGAGCCCAGCAGGTCGAGGTAGCCGTCGGTGACCTCCGCCGAGCTCGGCCGCCGGGCGGGGTCGAGCAGGCCGATCGCGCGCTCCAGACCCGCCGGGAGCGCGACTGGGCTCACCCGAGGTCGAACTCGGAGCGGTCGCGGCGCGGCGGGCGCTCGAGCTTGCGGGGCTGCGCCGTCTCGTTGACGCTGCGCAGCGGCAGCATCCCGTCCTGGCCCGGGTCGCCGCGGACCTCGCCGGTGAAGCCGAGGCGCTCCAGCCGCGCGATCTCCTGCTCGCCCATCACCCGGGCCGGGTCCTCGGCGGGCAGGTCGCGGATCAGGGCGCGGATGCGGTTGCGCAGCTGCAGGGCGAAGTGCGGGGTCGAGCCGCCCATGAGCTGGCGGACGTCGTCGACGGTGACCTGGTGACCCGGGCGCAGGCGCTCGGGCTGCTCGGCTTGGGCCATGGGCTAGTTCGCGGCGGAGCGGTCGACGGGCTCGATCTCGAGCAGGGCGTCGATGCGCGACTGGACGTCCACGGAGATCGCGGACTCGTCGCCCATCAGCCAGCCGTGATTGTAGACCCCGCGGACGGGGTCCTTGTCGTAGCCCGGCTGGACGTCGAGCAGGTACTGCTCGACCACCTTGTCGAGCGCCCCGGGCTTGGAGACGAGCAGGAGCGGGCCGTAGCTGCCGGCGGCCGACAGGGGGGCGGCGGCGGCGGCGTCGGCGGGGCGCTCGGGCGAGGCGAAGACGAAGCCATGGCCGGGATCGGAAACCCGCCAGCCGAAGTTGGGATCCAGCGGCGCACGGGCGCGGGTGGGCCAGGTGGCGAACTGGACCGCGGCGGCGATCGGGTCGCGGCCGGTGATCCGCTGGACCCGGCCGAGCCGGCCGAGCTCCGTGGCGACCGCCTTCGGGATCGCCGACTCCGCGCCCAGGAGGTAGATGCGCGGCTTGCCGTGGTCGCGGATGGCCGCGCGCGTCTCGGCCGGGATCTGCTCGCCGTCGACCCACAGCACCGGCGTCCCCGACTTGGCCGCGTAGCCCGCCGCCGGCATGGCCAGCGCCGGCTCGCCGGCGTCGGCGACGATGACGCTGCGGCCCGGGGTCCCACCGGTCGCCGCGGTGTGCAGGCGGTCGATCGCCCGCGCCTGGGCGGCGTAGTCGGCCCCGGCGAGGTCCCGCGCCTTGAGGCCGTCGGGCCTGGGGGCGTTGCCGACGCGCAGGACCTGCGCCCCGCCGGCCTGCTTGGCGCCCGTCGGCTCGAGCGCGTCGAGGGCCGCCTGGGTCACGGGCGGGAACCTGTCGCCGTCCGTGAAGAGGATCGGGGCCCGCAGCGGGCGGTTCATGAGCTGGGCGGCGGAGATCGCCGCCCGCCAGTCGTTGCGGTCGACCAGCGTCACCGCCGCCGGCCGCGTCTCCCGGGAACGCGCGGGGAAGACGGCCTGTGCGACGCCGGCGGCGTCGACCACGGGGTCCGCGCCGCCGATGCGGGTCGTGTTCTTCGTGGCGAAGGCCGGGAAGCCCAGGCCCTCGGCCGCCTCGGGCTCGTCGGCGCTGCCGCCGAGAACGGGCGCGGCGCGCTGCGGACGGTCGCCCCCGCGGCCGTCGGATCCGCCGCAGGCGGCCAGCAGGAGGACGGCCGAGAGGGCGGCGAGGAGGCGGAGTGGGGCGGGGAGGATCATCGTGGAGCGAGGCTACCGGCCACGGCGCAAACCCCTTGCGTTCGCCGGGGGACATAAGGCGCACGACGTTCCGCGCCGACTATCGGTACATTGCACCCCATCGCCGAAGCACCGGACCGAATCCGGTGCACGGGGGACCCAGGTTGTTTGGGGCGAATCACGCTCAGTGCAGCGTGAGGCGCGAGCTCTTTCAGCGCCAGCCCGTCAGCTAACCCCGTAGGCAGACGGAAGAGGTCGATTGCTTTGCGGGCTCGGAGCCTGTTCGTTTCCCTATTGCTGTTCCCCTGCCTTGCCACGGCCGCGGAGGCCCAAACCGGTCCGCCGAACGGCGGCGCCGAGTACGGCGCGAAGGAGAAGCCCCCGGCTCCCGCTCCGGCCCCGGCCCAGCCCGGCGGCGCGCAGCCCGGCCAGCCCGGCACGGCGCCGCTCCCCGGCTCGCCGAACCCCGTCGTCCCCGGCGTCAAGGCCATGCTTCTGCCCGACGGCACCGCCGCCGCTCCCGCGGCCGCCCCGCTGCCCGTCCAGCAGGCCGTCTGGGCCGCCAACCGGATCCAGACGAAGCCCTACCGCTACGGCGGCGGGCACGCGCGCTTCCCCGAGGACTCGGGCTACGACTGCTCCGGCACCATCTCCTACGCCCTCCACGGCGCGGGCCTCCTCAAGACGCCGCTGGACTCCTCGAGCTTCATGGCCTGGGGGCAGGGCGGGCGGGGCGCCTGGATCACCGTCTACACGAACCCGGGCCACGCCTACGTCGTGATCGCCGGGCTGCGGCTCGACACGAGCGCCGCCTATGTTCGCAGCGCCCGCCGCACGCGCCGCTCCGTCCGCGCCGCCGAGCGCGGCCCCCGCTGGCGCCCCTCCGCGCGTCCCTCGCGCGGCTTCCGGGCACGCCACCCCCTCGGTCTCTAGGTCCCTGGTGTCCGGGCCTGCCCGCCGGGTAGCCCGGCGAGTAGGCTCAGACCCCAGGACCCTGATCGAGGAGGAAGCCGTGCCAGGTCTCGGAGGACGCATGTCCACCGTCTTCAAGTCGAAGATCAACAAGCTGCTCGACAAGGCCGAGGACCCCTCGGAGACCCTCGAGTACTCCTATGCCAAGCAGGTCGAGCTGCTGCAGAACGTCAAGAAGGGCATCGCCGATGTCGTGACGTCCAAGAAGCGCCTCCAGATGCAGGCGCAGAAGCTCCAGCAGCAGGTGGTCAAGCTCGACACGCAGGCGCGGCAGGCCCTCGCCCAGGGCAACGAGGAGCTCGCCCGCACGGCGCTCGAGCGAAAGGCCTTCGCCCAGACCGAGCTGCAGACCCTCGACCAGCAGGTCGCCGAGCTCGAGAACCAGCAGCAGTCGCTCGTCGACAAGGAGCAGAAGCTCCGCGGCAAGATCGACCAGTTCCGCACGAAGAAGGAGGTCATCAAGGCGCAGTACTCCGCCGCCGAGGCCTCCGTGAAGATCTCGGAGGCCGCGACGGGCGTCGGCGAGGAGATGGCCGACGTCGGCCTCGCCATGCAGCGCGCGACGGACAAGACCGAGGCCATGCGCGCGCGCGCGGGCGCGATGGAGGAGCTCGAGGCCTCGGGCGCCTTCGACGACGCGCTGGCCCTCGGGTCCGGGGAGGACGACATCGACCGCCAGCTGCGCGAGCTGACCTCCGGCAGCCAGGTCGACGACGACCTCGCGCGGATGAAGGCCGAGCTCGGCCAGGGCTCGGCGCCCCAGCCGGCCGGCGAGCTGGGCGCGGGCGACGCGGCGCCGGGGCCGGAGAAGACGGCGTGATCGTCCGCATCGCCACCGAGGACCAGTACCGCCTGCCCGACGAGGACGCCCAGCGCCTCAACGACCTCGACAACGAGGCCGTCGCCGCGGTGGAGGCGGGCGACGAGGAGCGCTTCCATGAGCTCTTCGACCAGATGCTCGAGCTCGTGCGCTCCGACGGCGAGCGCCTCGAGGAGGACGACCTCGAGGGCTCCGACGTGATCATCCCGCCGCCCGACCTCACCTTCGACGAGGCGAAGAACGAGTTCACGGGCGAGGGCCTGATACCGGACTGACGCCGACCGGGCGGGGCGCGATGGCCGTCCTGAGCGCGAGCGACGTCGAGGCCGCCGCGCGCCGCCTGGACGGCGTCGCGCACCGCACGCCCGTGCTGCGCTCGCGCACGCTCGACGAGCGCACGGGTGCGACGGCGGTCCACCTGAAGGCCGAGCCCTACCAGCGGACGGGCTCCTTCAAGTTCCGCGGCGCCTACAACGCCGTCAGCTCGCTGGGGGAGGAGGCCCGCCGCGGCGGCGTGGGCGCCGTCTCCTCGGGCAACCACGCCCAGGCCGTCGCGCTCGCCGCGCGGCTGCACGGAGCGCCGGCGACGATCCTCATGCCCGAGGACGCCCCCGGCTCCAAGCTCGCTGCGACCCGCGGTTACGGCGCCGACGTCGTCACCTACGACCGCTACGCCGAGGACCGCGAGGACGGCTTCGCGGCCCTGTGCGCGGAGCGCGGCCTCACCCCGGTGCATCCCTACGACGACCCCGCGGTGATGGCGGGCCAGGGCACGGTGGCGCTCGAGCTGCTCGAGGACGCCGGCGAGCTCGACGTGCTCGTCGTCTGCCTGGGCGGCGGCGGGCTGCTGTCGGGCTGCGCGACGGCGGCGAAGGCGCGGCTGCCGGGCATCCGCGTGGTCGGCGTCGAGCCGGAGGCGGGCGACGACTTCCGCCGCTCGCTCGCCGCGGGCGAGCGGGTCCGGGTCCCCGTGCCGCGCACGATCGCCGACGGCCAGGCGGTGCCCATGCCGGGCGACCTGACGTTCGGAGTCGTGCGGGAGCTCGTCGACGAGGTCGTCACGGTCTCCGACGACGAGATCCGGGCGGCGATGCGGCTGCTGTTCGAGCGGATGAAGATCGTCGTCGAGCCGAGCGGAGCCAGCGGGCTCGCGGCGGTGCTGGCCGCGCGCGTGGAGGGCGTCGCCGGCGCGCGCGTGGGCGTGACCCTGTCGGGCGGCAACGTCGACCCGGAGCGCTTCGGCCGAGTCGTCGCCGGCGGGACCTAGTAGTGCGATCTCGGCGCAGAGGCGGTGAAGAAGTGCGCCGCGAGCGCGGGGCGCGGTGCTAGCGTCGTCGCGTGATGCGGCGGGCAGGTCTCCTGGGTGCGATGGCGGCCGTGTGCCTTGCGGCGTCGGCCGCGCCGGCCGCCGGGCAGCAGATCACCTACCACCAGCTCCCGGAGGGCACCGAACCGTCCTACATCGTGACGGGGCCCGACGGCGCCCTGTGGTTCACGGAGCGCGGGGCCGGGCGGATCGGCCGCCTGAGCGTCGACGGCGAGCTGCGTGAGTTCGGGCTGCCGCGGCCGGGATCCAGGCCGCGGATGATCACGGCCGGCAACGGCGCGATCTACTACACCGACCCCTTGGCCGGCCAGATCGGGCGCCTCGAGCTCGACGGTCGCGTCAAGGAGAGCACCGTTCAGAACTGCCCGAGGTCCGCCTGCGGGCTCCGCCTGCCCGACGACCTGACGGTCGCCCCGGACGGCCAGGTCTGGTTCAGCGTCGACACCCTGTTCGCGACCGGCGCGGCGCCCGAGGACAGCTTCCACGACGTCTGCTCGCTCGACCCCCGCCTGGAGGCCGGCCAGTGCACGAAGATCGATTCGGTCTTCATCCCGTCCGGTCACGCGACCGCCGGGCCCATCGTGGGTCCGGACGGGGCGATGTGGTTCACGAACAAGTGGCTGGACATCGTGGGGCGCATCCCCGCGAGCGGGCCGCGCGAGGTCCGCAAGTTCCCCTTGGGGTCGGAAAGCGATCCGGAGGAGATCGTGGCGGGGCCCGACGGGGCGCTCTGGTTCACCGAGCCCAACCGCAGCCGCATCAGCCGGATCACGACGGCCGGAGCGAGGACGCGCTACTTCCTCCCGCGCGCCGACAGCCGTCCGACCAGCATCACGGCCGGTCCCGACGGCGCCGTGTGGTTCACCGAGTCCGGCGAGAAGGGCAACGCGATCGGGCGGATCGACACGCGCGGCACCATCACCGAGTATCCCCTGCGCGACCCGGACAGCCGCGCACTCGGGATCACCACCGGGTCCGACGGCGCGATGTGGTTCGCCGAGCCGCGCACCGCCCGCATCGGGCGGCTCGCCCTGTCGCCACGCCCGGCGCCCCTCGGCGGGGGCGTGCCGCCGGGCCGCGGTG
>JALYMV010000361.1 GCA_030773575.1 Actinomycetota bacterium | reverse complement strand
GGCTCTGGCTCCGGGGCGACCGGGGCGGGGGCGGGGGAGGTCTCGCCGGCACCCGTGCCGTCCTCGTCTCCCCCGGCGGAGCCGGACTCCGAGGCGGGAGGCGCCGAGGCGTCGGGGGCCGGCGTCGTCGGGGCCGCCGGCAGGCCGCCGCCGTCGAGCGTCGTGCCGTCAGAGTCGTCCTTCTTGTTCTCGGGGTCGCGACTCGCGTCGATCGCGGTGGCCGCCCGCATGAAGTCGCGCCAGATCGCCGCAGGGTAGGTGCCGCCCGCGACCGGCTCGCCACGCCACTCGGTCTTCATCGGCTTGAACCCCTCGGGGTAGCCCACCCACACGGCGACCGTGTAGCGCTTCGACCAGCCCACGAACCAGGCGTCGGAGTAGTTCTCCGTCGTCCCCGTCTTGCCCGCGGCGAGTTGCCCGGGCCCCAGATTGGCGCGCTGGCCCGTGCCGGCCTGGACGACGGTCTGGAGGATCCCCGCGGTCTGGCGCGCGACGCCCTCGGGCAGCACGCGGCGCTCGCGGCGCGTGTTGCGGGCCTTGCGCCCGTTGGGCAGCTTGATCGCCTCGTCGTCGCCGCGCCGGGTGATCGAGTCGATGCCGGCCGGTCCCGGGACGTTCGTGACGCCGCCCCGATAGCGGTCGGCGTCGGGCGCCATGGAGCCGTAGACCAGCTTGCCGTCGTTGGGGAAAGCGAGGTAGGCCCGGGCGAGGTCGAGCGGCGTGACGCCCTCGCGCAGGCCGCCGAGCGTCATCGCGTAGTTCGTCGAGACGGGGGTCCGGATTCCAAGCTTGCGCGCGAGCCGCGCGACATCCCGGGTGCCGACCTTGATGCCCACCTGGGCGTAGACGGAGTTGTCGGAGGTCGTCGTCGCGCGCGCGAGCGTGGTGGCGCCGGCGTAGGCGTCCTCGTAGTTGTTGACCTCGAACTTCTCGCTCGAGTTCGGGATCTGGATCGTCTGCTTGCCCGAGTTCCAGAGCGATCCCGGGCCGACGCCCTCATCGAGCGCCTGGGCGAGGACGAACGGCTTGAAGGCGGAGCCGGGCTGGCGCTGGCCCTGGGTGGCGAGGTTGAACGGGCGGGCGTTGAAGCCGTTCTCGGAGCCCCCGATCATCGCCCGCACCGCGCCCGACTCGTTGTCGAGGGCCACGAGCGCCGCCTGCGGGCCGGCCGGGTTCTGCAGCCAGCCGTTGACGGCCTTCTGCGCGGCGTCCTGCATCCGCGAGTCGATCGTCGTGCGGACCCGCAGGTTGCCCTCGAAGGCCCGCTGGGCGCCCGCCTGCCCGCCGCCGAGCTGCTCGACGACCTGTCGCTTGACCCACGAGGTGAAGTAGGGGTACTTCGTCTCTTCGCGCGGCGGCGTGATGTCGCCCTCGGCGGGCAGCGGCGCGCGCAGCGCGTCCTGGTAGGCGACGACGTCGAGGTAGCCCTGCTCGCGCATCCGCCGGATGACGAGGTTGCGGCGCTCGAGCGAGGCGCGCGGGTTCGTGAGCGGGTCATAGCCGCCCGGCGACGCGACGACGGCGGCGAGCAGCGCCGCCTCGTGGGGCAGCAGCTCGCGGGCGCAGGGCCGCTGCTGCGTCTTGCCGCAGCCCGGGTGGAACACGCCGAAGTACGTTCGGGCCGCCGCCTCGACCCCGTAGGCGCCGTTGCCGAAGTAGATCGTGTTCAGGTAGTTGCGCAGGATCCGCTCGCGGCCCCATTTGCGCGTCATGTGGAAGGCGAGGGCGGCCTCACGGACCTTGTTGAGCAGGGTCCGCTCGTCCTGCGTGGCGGTGGCGTTCTTGACGAACTGCTGGGCGATCGTCGAGCCGCCCTGCACGACCTTGCCGGCGAGGATGTCCTGATAGAGCGCCCGGGCGGTGCCGCGGAAGTCGACGCCCTGGTTCTGATAGAAGCGGCGGTCCTCCACCGAGATGATCGCCTGCTTGATGAGGCGCGGGATCTTGTCCTCGGTGAGCAGGATCCGGTTCTGGCTGCCGGTCAACGTGCCCAGGCGCGTGCCGTCACGGTCCTCCACGATCGAGTTCTTCGTGGGCACCGCGAGGGCCTCGAGGCTCGGCAGGTCGGAGGCGACGGCCATCATCATCCCGAACGCGGTCGAGACGCCGGCGAGCACGCCCAGGCCGGTGAGCAGGGCGAGCAGCCGCAGCTTCTTGATGCGCGTGCGCGTGGGCGGCGGCGCGGCGGGCTCCTGCGGCCGCAGCGGGATGACGTCGGCTTCCCGAGGGACGCGCGTGCTGTGTCGGCTGGGCTGGCTCATGCTCGAAGGCGGGGCGGTCGGCGCCCGGGCCGCGGCGTGAGAAGCCCCTCGGCAGATGACCGCGGAGGCTGCCGCAGGGCGCGTTAGCCTAGCATCGGGCCGGATGGAGACCGTGCCCGCAGCGGCCGCCGAAGCGGCCGCCTTCCTCGCCCGCAACGCGGTCGACTGCCTCCCCGCGGGGGCCCTCGAGCGCCGCCTCGCCGAGGGCCGGCCGCTCCGGGTCAAGCTGGGGCTCGACCCGACCGCCCCCGACGTCCACCTGGGCCACACGGTCGTCCTGCAGAAGCTGCGCGAGTTCCAGGACGCGGGCCACACCGTCGTGCTGATCATCGGCGACTACACCTCGCGGGTGGGCGACCCGAGCGGGCGCTCGGAGACGCGGCCGCTCCTCTCGGGCGAGGAGATCGACCGCAACGCGCGGACCTACGTCGAGCAGGCGGCCCGCGTGCTGCGCACGGACGAGCGCCTCGAGGTGCGCCACAACTCCGAGTGGCTCGACATGCGCACGGAGGAGCTCTTCCGCCTCGTGCGCCACGTCACCGTCGCCCAGATCCTCGAGCGCGACGACTTCGCCAAGCGCTGGGCCGCGCAGGAGCCCGTGTCGCTGCTCGAGCTGCTCTATCCAGTCCTGCAGGGCTATGACTCGGTCGCGGTCCGCGCCGACGTGGAGCTCGGCGGGACCGACCAGAAGTTCAACCTCCTGACGGGCCGCTCCATCCAGCAGGCCTACGGCCAGCCGCCCCAGGTCGTCCTCACCGTGCCGCTGCTGGTCGGCATCGACGGGAAGGTCAAGATGTCGAAGTCCTACGGCAACCACGTCGGCGTCACGGAGTCCCCCGATGAGATGTACGGGCGCACGCTCTCGCTGCCCGACGACGCCATGCCCGCCTGGTACGACCTGCTGCTGGGCGGCGCCGCCGACGCGGGGCTGAGCCCGCGCGACGCCAAGCGCGCCCTCGCGCGCGCGCTCGTGGAGCGCTTCCACGGCGCGGAGGCCGCGCCGGCCGCCGAGGCCCACTTCGACCGCCTGTTCGTCGCCAAGGACGCGCCGGAGGAGATCGAGGAGGCCGAGGTGCCGGTGGCCGACGGCGTGGCGCACCTGCCCGAGGTGATCGCGGCCGCGTTCGGCGGCTCGCGCTCCGACGCCCGGCGCAAGATCGCCGGCGGGGGCGTCCGCCTCGACGGCGAGCCGGTCGGCGCCGACGAGCTCGATCTGCCGGCCGAGCGGCTCGACGGGGCCGTGCTGCAGGTGGGCAAGCGGCAGTTCCGGCGGCTCCGGCTGCCGGGGGCTTGAAGCCGCCGGGACCCTTGCTACATTGCTCGACCGCTGCGCAGGAGGCGCGCAAGCGAGCGGCCCGCGAAGTTGGCCGGGCCCCGAATCGTGCGCTACACTGCCTGGCCCGCTCGAGATGAGCGCGGAGGAAGCCCCTCCGCTCCGGAGAGCGCCGGTCTTTGAAAACTCAACAGCATGCGCACCCGGCCTCAGGGTCGAGTGTGCGTCCAGGTTCGACCTGCCCTACGGGGCAGCAAAGAGTCAGCAGTACCTGTAGTACCTCGTCATGGAACCCGCGTCGCCACTGTGTACCGGCGGCGCCTCGAGTGGTTCATGTCGGCTTTCTGTGAGCAGTTCTTCACGGAGAGTTTGATCCTGGCTCAGGACGAACGCTGGCGGCGTGCTTAACACATGCAAGTGGAGCGACGAACCGGGGCTTGCCCCGGGGCAGAGCCGCGAACGGGTGAGTAACACGTGGGTAACCCACCCCGATGACCGGGACAACCCGAGGAAACTCGGGCTAATACCGGATGTGGTCTGTCTCCACCAGGAGACAGAGCAAAGATAGCTTCGGCCTTCGCATCGGGACGGGCCCGCGGCCCATTAGCTTGTTGGTGGGGTAACGGCCTACCAAGGCGACGATGGGTAGCTGGTCTGAGAGGACGATCAGCCACACTGGGACTGAGACACGGCCCAGACTCCTACGGGAGGCAGCAGTGGGGAATCTTGCACAATGCGCGAAAGCGTGATGCAGCAACGCCGCGTGAGGGAAGACGGCCTTCGGGTTGTAAACCTCTTTCAGTTGGGACGAAGCTTCGTCGGTTAATAGCCGGCTGGAGTGACGGTACCTTCACAAGAAGCCCCGGCTAACTACGTGCCAGCAGCCGCGGTAATACGTAGGGGGCAAGCGTTGTCCGGAATCATTGGGCGTAAAGCGCGTGTAGGCGGTTCGGTAAGTCCGCTGTAAAAGTCGGGGGCTCAACCCTCGAAAGCCGGTGGATACTGTCGGGCTAGAGTGCGGAAGAGGCGAGTGGAATTCCTGGTGTAGCGGTGAAATGCGCAGATATCAGGAGGAACACCAATTGCGAAGGCAGCTCGCTG
>JALYMV010000360.1 GCA_030773575.1 Actinomycetota bacterium | reverse complement strand
CGTTCTGCTGGCGCGCGCGCCCCGCCGCCGTCCGCAGCACCCGCGGCGCGCTCGGGTGCGCCTCGGCCAGCCCGGCCGTCACGTCGCGCGAGCCGCCGTCGCAGACGATCACCTCCCAGGCGCCGGGCAGCGACGCGAGGTGGTCGAGCAACGCGGAGATCCCGCCCGCCTCGTCGAGCACCGGCACCACGACCGAGATCAGGGGCCGGGCGGCGAGCACCCGCCGTTCCTCAGCCCTGCTCGAAGCGGTACACCATCCCGGTCGTCCCCAGGGCGGCCGCGTCGATCCGCGGCAGCGCGGCGGCGAGGACCGAGGCGAGGACCTCGGTCGAGCGGCCCATCATCTCGAGCAGCGTCTCCACCGGCGTGGCCTGTTCCACGACCCCGTTGGCGTAGTCGGTCACGTAGCCCATGAGCGCGTAGGGGAGCTCGATCTCGCCGGCCAGCACCGTCTCGGGCCCGGCGGTCTGGGAGACGGCGCTCACGCCGCACGCCGCCAGCCCGCGGATCTCCGCCTTCGTGTTGAAGCGCGGGCCGTCGACGTGGCCGTAGCAGCCGCCGTCGCGCATCATGTGGCCCGCGTCCTCGGCGCCCGCCAGCAGCGCCTCGCGCAGGGCGGGGGCGAACGGGTCCTCGAAGATCCAGTGGCCGCGGAGCGGGTCGCCCGCCTCCGCGAAGAACGTGCACAGCTGCCCGTCCGGCAGGCGGTTGGCGACGAAGTGCAGGTCGTCGAAGCAGATGATCGAGCCCAGCTCGAGCGAGGCGTCGACGCCGCCGCAGACCGTCACGCCGATCACCGCGTCGGCGCCGGCCTGGGCGAGCGCCGCGATGTTCGCTCGGTGCGCGACGTGGTTGGAGAGCCGGGCGTGGCCCTCGCCGTGGCGGGAGAGGTGCAGGACCTCCGTTCCCGCGAAGGTGCCGCGGGTGACGGTCGCCTCCCCCCACCGGGTCGCGATCGTCTCGGAGGCTCCCCCCTCGAAGTCGGGGAGGGCGTAGGTGCCCGAGCCGGTGATGATGCCGATGGTCGCCACGGCGGCGAAGCCAATCACACCGCGCGCGCGGCCGGCCCGCTCAGATCGCGCAGTGGAAGGCCTCGGGCAGCGAGCCGTCGGCCTGGCGCAGCTCGAGGAAGCGCTGGGTGATCAGCCGCTTGCCCTCGGCGAGCGGCACGCGCGCCCCGCGGGCGACGACGAAGTCCGGCGACGCGCCGATGTCGCCGCCGACCGGGTGCCAGTGCAGCCCGTCGGCGGTGACGGTCAGCTCGGGCACCATGACCGCGTCGGAGACCTCCATCCCGCCCTCGGCGTCCTCGGCGAACCCGCGCGCCACGAGCGGGCGGACGGCGAAGTCGTCGCCCTCGACGCCGAGCCCGGCGAGGACCTCGCGGAGCTCCTCGACCTCGCCTCGGTTCTCCGGCGTCTCCGTCATCGCGATCCGCAGCGGCAGGCCGAGGTCACGGGCGCGGGCGATCCCGTCCATCGCCTTGGCGAACGAGCCGCGGCCGCGCCACGCGTCGTGGGTCTCGGCGCGGGCGCCGTCGACCGACGACTGCAGGACGAGGCGCTCGCGGCCCGCGAGCCGCGCGAGCTCGCGCGCCCGCCGGCCCTCGCCGCCGAACAGCATCGCGTTGGTCAGGCAGACGGTCGCGATCCGCTCGGAGGCGTACTCGAGCATCCCGACGATCTCGGGCTCGACGAACGGCTCGCCGCCCGTCACGTAGAGCTCGGTGAACCCCTCGTCGACCGCCTCGTCGACCAGCGCCGCGAAGCGCTCGAAGCCGAGCGACCGCTTGCGGGCCTTGGGCGAGGACGCGACCACGCAGTAGTCGCAGGCCAGGTTGCAGTGGAAGTTCGAGTAGACCCACAGCCGCGGCGGGAACAGCGCGGAGCCGAAGAGCTCCATCACCGGCAGCCCGTCGTCGGCTGGGGCGGGCGCGTCGGCCCAGCCGGCGCCCTCGACCGCGAACCCGGCCGGGAGCTGGTCGCGGTAGACGTGGTAGCGGCCGCGTGCGCGCTCGGCGGGCGGGACGACCTCGAGGCAGGTCGTCCACCAGCCGGTCTCCACCGTCTCGGCGAACGGCTCGGGCAGCCCGGCGGCGCGCATGGCGGCGGCCTGCGCGCGCCAGTCGTAGGAGAGCGCGACGAGCTCGGCCCGTGCCCGTCCCGCCTCGATGTCGACGAGCGCGTACCACGCCTCGCGCCGGCCGTCGTTGGCCGGGCGGCCGATCGCGCCGACGTTGATCACGAGGGTGTCGTCGACCCGGCGCGACCACGGGATCCCCGTGTGGGTGCAGAGCAGAACGTCCGGCGGCCCGGGTGGGTGGGGGTATACGGCCAACCGCATGCGCAGCTCGTCGTCGTCCAGCGACTCCCACAGGAAGTCGTTGATCTCGACCGGGGAGCCGTGGACCATGTGGACGTCGCAGCCGCCGATGACCTCCCGGCGCTCCAGCGGCAGCTCGCGCATCCACGCGGCGAAGTCGCGGCTCGTGTTGGCGAGCGTGTAGTCGTACATGACCTGCGCGAAGCGGTTGTCGCGCGCGTCGGTGTAGCCGCAGCCGCAGTCCGTGTCGCCGCGGCCGATGGCGACGTCGTAGTTGCCCGCGATGCACTCCACGCCGTGCTCGAGCAGGAGCGGCCAGACGGCGTCGCACTCTGCGCCGAAGCCGCCGAGGTCCCCGAGGCAGAGCAGCCGCTCGGCGCCGCGGGCGCGGGCGTCGGCGGCGAACGCCCGCAGCGCGTGGGGGTTGGCGTACACGCCACCGCAGACGGCGAGCCGGGGCATCGCGCAGAAGATACGTCGCACGTGATCCGGCGGATGACACCTCGCGCATCTGTACGCTCCGACCCTTCCGACTCAGGGAGAGCCCGACCGCATGACCCGCATCGCCATCCTGGGCGCCGGACCCACAGGCCTCGAAGCCGCGCTGGCCGCGGCGGAGCGCGGGTTCGACTACACCCTCTACGAGGCGGCGCCAAGCGTCGCGGGGTACGTCCGCGAGTGGGGCCATGTCCAGGTCTTCACCCCGTGGGACATGAACGTCTCCGAGCGCGCACGCGCCGTCTTGGGCGCGGAGGTGGCGCCGGCGGGCCCCGACCTCCCGACGGGCGACGAGCTGGCCGAGCGGCTCTACGAGCCGCTGGCGGCCAGCGACGCGGTGGCGCCCCATCTCTCCCTCCGCACACGGGTGCGGGGCGTCTCCCGCGACGGGCTGCTCAAGTCCGACGAGATCGGCACCGGGAGGCGCGGCGCGCGCCCGTTCCGCCTGCTGGTCGAGCGCGACGGCGAGGAGGCCGTCGAGCACGCCGACGTGGTCATCGACGCGACGGGGACCTACGGCAATCCGAACGCGCTCGGCGACGGCGGGATCCCCGCCCCGGGCGAGCGCGCCGCCGCCGACGCGATCGAGCACCACCTTCCCGACTTCGCCGCCGACCCCGCCCGGTGGGCGGGACGGACGGTGCTGCTGACCGGCGCCGGCCACTCGGCGCAGACCGCGGCGCGCGCGCTCGCCGAGTTCGCCCGCGACGCCCCCGGCACGCGGGTCGTCTGGGCGGTCCGCTCGCCCGAGCCCGACTGGGGTGCGGTCGACGGCGACCCGCTTCCGGCCCGCGCGGCGCTCAAC
>JALYMV010000359.1 GCA_030773575.1 Actinomycetota bacterium | reverse complement strand
CCGGGGCGGCGTGGCGCGCGCTGCGGGCGCGCAAGCCGCTCGCGCAGGCCGCCGCGGCGGGGCTGCTGCTCGCGTTCCTCGTGCCGCTGTGGGGGGTGGCCGAGAAGCTCATCACCGGCCTGCGGGTGCTCGCCTACCCGGGGTACTCACTGCGCCAATGGGGCGGCGACCTGGTCGGCTACTTCCCCGAGCCGCAGTTCCTGGCGTTCGGCGCGGTGGAGCTCTGGTGGATCCCGGCCGCCGTGATCGCCGGGTTCTGCGCCTGGGAGCTTCGCCGGCTGCCGCGGCCGCTGGCCGCCGGCCTCGCGGCGGTGATCCTCACCGGCGTCCTCGTCGCCGCGCAGATGCGGCTGCGCGACTACGGGTGGTACTTCCACTTCAAGGTCCTCGCCTTCGCCGCCCCGCTGGCGATCGCGCTGGCGGCGGCAGGCATGGCGCGGCTGCGGGCGGCCGGCGCTGTCCTGCTCGCCGTCTGGCTGGTGGCCGCGCTCTCCGAGGCCCGCGACGTGACCACCGCCACCGCCAACCAGCTCCCGCGCACGACGCTCGAGCTGCGCGACTGGGCGGCCGCACTGCCGCCGGACGCCTCCGTGCGCCTCGACATGGACCCCGGCGCGCAGCTGTGGGCGGGCTACATGCTCGCCGCCCGGCCCGTCTGCTCGACCCGCCCCCTGCTCGACACCTCCTATCCGCACGTGCCGTTCTCGATCGAGGCCCGCTACGTGCTCACCTTCAAGCGCCCCCGCCCGGCGGACGCGACCGGCCCGCCGCTGCGGGCGAACGTCGACTACGGGCTGTGGAAGCTGCGGCCGGGGCTCCCCGGCCCCGACCTCTGCTCCCGGCGGATGGTCCAGACCGTCACCCGCGTCGGCCTCGACTGAGGAGCGCCCGCAGCTCCTCGGCGACCCGCCGGTGGTCGTAGTGCACGAGCCGCTCGCGGCCGCGGCGGCGCAGCTCGCCCGCCAGCCGCCCGTCCGAGACGACGAGGTGCAGCAGCTCGGCCGCGACCGCCGGATCGCGGTCCTCGACGAGCAGCGCCGCGTCGCCGGCCACCTCCGGGATGCCGCCGGCTGGGCGGGCGACCACCGGGACGCCGAAGTGGAACGCCTCGAGCAGCGGGATGCAGAAGCCCTCGTGCTCGGAGAGGCAGAGGAACGCGTGCGCCGAGCGCCAGCGCGCCGCGAGCGCCTCGGCGCCGAGGCCGGACTCGAAGCGCACCGCGCCTGGCGCGAGCCGCTCGGCGAGGTCAGCGAGCCGCTCGCGGTAGGCGGCGTTGAGCGGCGAGCCGACGAAGGTCAGCCGTGCCGCGGGGGCGTGCTCGGCGCGGTAGAGCGCGAACGCGCGCAGTGCCAGGTCGTGGCGCTTGTGGGGCGCCAGGCGCCCCACGAACAGGATCTCCGGCGGCCCGCCGCCGTCGGGTGGCGAGCCGGGCGCGCCGAGCGCCGCCGGATCGACGAGGATCGGGACCACCGCCGTCTCGCGCGCGCCGGCCGCCCGCAGCTCCTCGGCGTTGTAGGCCGACACGCCGACCGCGACGTCGGCCGCGCGGGCGAAGCGCGGGAGCTCCTCGCGGCCGATCGCGCAGTTGACCCCCGTCACGGCGTCGAAGTCCCAGAACCACCGCGCCGGCGTGATGTTGTGGGAGACGAGGACCTTGCGCTGCGGGCGCGCGAGCTGCTCGACGAGCTGCGGCGCGTAGGCCGAGTAGTGGAAGAGCAGGACGTCGCCGGGCGCCGGGTCGAGCGCGCCGAGCGGCCGGAACTCGCGCTCGAGCGACGGCTCCGGGCGTGCGGCGTGGTCGCCGCCGCCCCAGCCCCACGCCTCGAACAGCCGTCGGTAGGCGCGGGCCTGGTTCGTGACCGCGTCGTGCGCCCCCGCGCCCGAGAGCAGCTGGTGGACCCTCAGGACCCGCGCTCCTGCTCGAGCGCCTCGATGCGGTCCTCGAGCTCGGTCAGGTAGGCGACGGCGTGGACGTTGAAGCGCGTCTGCTGGGCGAGCAGCTCGGCGTGGTACTGGCGCAGCGCGCGCACGAGCCCCCGCTTGGCCAGCGTGATCGGCTTCCCGAAGCGCCGCGTCGAGCGGACGTCGCGCAGGTCGGGCTCGATGAGCGCCCAGGCCAGCAGCCGCTCGCGCGTGACGGGCGCGGGCTCGACCGCCAGGCCCTCCTCCGGCTCGCGCAGCCGCCCCTCCGACCGGGCCTGCTCCACCGC
>JALYMV010000358.1 GCA_030773575.1 Actinomycetota bacterium | reverse complement strand
GTCCCGCGCTCGCCGCTGCGCTTCCTCGCGCCGGTCGGCGGCCGGATCGGCGACCGCTTCGGCCCGCGCGGGACGAGCCTGCACTCCGGGATCGACTACCCTCGCGCCGCCGGCACGCCGGTGGCCGCGGCGGGCCGCGGCTGCGTGGAGAGCGCCGGATTCGACGGCGGCGGCTACGGCAACCTGGTCGTCGTCCGCCACCGCCTCGGCGTGACCACCTGGTATGCCCATCTCGCCTCCATCGCGATCCGCCCCGGCACCTGCGTGGTGGCCGGCAACCGCATCGGGACGGTCGGCTCGACGGGGCGCTCGAGCGGCCCGCACCTGCACTTCGAGATCCGCCTGCGCGGCGCGCTCGTCGATCCTCTCACCGGGTTGTAGAGCGATGGGCGCGAGCGGGTAGGCTCCCGGCATGGGCGGCGGGGACACGTCCGGGCTGACGGTGGGCGCCGAGCCGGAGCTGCTCGCGCCGACGTCCCTGCCCGGCCACCGGATCCTCACCTTCACGCTGCTCAACGAGGGCAGCGACGACGTGGTGGTGGGGGCCGGCGAGCTCTCGCTGGCCGGCGCCGACGGCTCCCCGGTGCGGGCGACCTTCACCTTCGAACGCGACGAGCGCCGCCCCGGCGCGGCGGTGGAGGCCAAGCGCGCGGCTCTCGCCCCCCGGGGCGAGGTCGGGGTGGTCGCCGTCTGGCGCGACGAGGAGGCGGTCCGGCTCGATTATCCCGGCGGAACCGCCCCCCTGGTCGCGTCGGCTACCAGTGCACCCCGCGCATGAGGTGGGCGAGGGCGACCATCTCGCCCGAGGCCTTCTCGTCGCCGTCCTTGGAGCCCTTGGAGGCGGAGGAGTCCGGGAAGACCCGGTAGGCCATGTGCAGGACCTGGTCGACGGCCTTCGGCGCCAGCGCGTGCGCGACCTGGCCGAAGGTTCCCAGCCGGGTGGCGATGTGCTTGGGCCGCGACCGGATCGCCTCGCAGATCATGTCCCCGGCCTCGTCGGGTGAGATGGTCGGGAAGGAGTCGTAGATCTTGGTCGGGGCGATCATCGGCGTGCGCACGAGCGGCATGTGGATCGTCGTGAACGTGACGTTGTCGCCGATCGTCTCGCTCGAGACGCAGTTGGTCCACGCGTCGAGCGCCGCCTTGGAGGCCACGTAGGCCGAGAAGCGCGGCGGGCTGGTCTGCACGCCGATCGACGAGACGTTGATGATGTGGCCGCGCTTGCGCTCGCGCATGTGCGGGAGCAGGCCCATCACCAGCTTGATCGTGCCGAGGTAGTTGAGCTGGACCGTCCGCTCGAAGTCGTGGAAGCGGTCGTAGGAGAGCGCGACCGAGCGCCGGATGGAGCGCCCCGCGTTGTTGACGAGGAAGTCGACCGCGGGGTGGTCGGCCATGATCCGGTCGACGAGGTCCTCGATCGAGTCCATGTTGGCCAGGTCGGCGGAGTACGTGTAGGCCGTGCCGCCCGCCCGCTCGATCTCCGCCTTGGTCTCGTCGAGCTTCTCCTGCCCGCGGGCGACGAGGAGGGGGATGCCGCCGGCGGCGGCGACCTTGAGCGCGGCCGCGCGGCCGATGCCGCTCGAGGCGCCCGTGATGATCACCGTCTTGCCGTTGACGGCGCCCTCGAACGAGCGGTCCTTGAAGAGGTCGGGGTCGAGATGGCGCTCCCAGTAGTCCCACAGCCGCCACGCGTACTCCTCGAGCTCGGGCACCTCGATGCCCGAGCCGGCCAGCGCGCGCTGGGTGTCGCGCGTGTCGAAGGTCGCCGTGAGCCCCACGTACTCGATCACGGAGTCGGGGATGCCGATGTCGGCCAGGACCGACTTGCGGATCTCCTTGAGCGCCGGGAGCTTCATCGCGTAGCCGATCACGCCCGTCGGCAGCATGTCGGTGATCTTCTTGTCGATCCGCATCGCCATCTGCGGCGCGTGGCCCGCACGCGCGAAGGCGTTGATGACGTCGCCGGCCCGCTGCTTCTTGGGGTTGGTGAGGTGGAACGCCTGGCCGTCGAGGCCGGGCTGGTGGGCGATGTGGTCGAGCGCCGCGGCGACGAAGTCGACCGGCACGATGTTCGTCTTGCCGACCTCGATGCCGATCAGCGGGAACCAGGTCGGCAGCGCCGCGCGCGCCTTCTGGATCGCCTTGAAGAAGTAGTACGGGCCGTCGATCTTGTCCATCTCGCCCGTCCTGGAGTGCCCGACCACGATCGCCGGGCGGTAGACGCGCCAGGCGCCGCTGACCCGCTCGCGGGCGATCTTCTCGGACTCGAACTTCGTCCGGTGGTAGGGGTGGGTGAGCTCCTGGCCCTCGTCGAACATGTCCTCGGTGAAGTGGCCCTGGTACATCCCGGCCGCAGCGATCGAGGAGACGTGGTGGAAGATGCCGGCCCCGAGATCGTTGGCGAGCTCGACCGCGTTCTGGGTCCCGCCCACGTTGAGCAGCGTGTTGCGCGTCTCGTCGGCGGTCATGTCGTAGATGGCGGCGAGGTGGAAGAAGTGGCCCACCTGGCCCCTGAGGCGGTCGCGGTCCTCGCCGGAGAGCCCCAGCGACGGCTCGCCGAGGTCGCCGTGGACCGGCTTGATGCGGTTCGTGTCGCCGAAGCGCGCCCAGCCGGCCATCCGCCGGTGAAGCTTGTCCTCGGACTCGGGGCGGATGAGCACGTGGATGTCGCCCTCCCGCTCGAGCAGCCGCTCGACCAGGTGACGCCCGATGAAGCCCGTCGCGCCGGTGACGAAGTACGTCAAAGGTTGCCTTCCTCCCGAAGATTGCGGTGCTGCTCGGGCCGGAGCCTACCGGGGCGCGCTCAGCGGACGCGGACCCGAACGGTCCGCGTCGTACCACGCAAGTACGGGAACCCGCCCGTGGGGAGGATCCGGGCGCGGATGGAGAACGTCTGCCCGCGCGAGCTCGAGCGGCGGAAGCGCACCGTCGCCGAGAAGCGCCCGCCGGTGCGCGTCCGCGTGCGGTCGAAAACCCGGTAGCGGCCGCGGCGCCCGGCGCGGCCCTCGAGGACGATGTCGACGTCGGCCAACCGGCGCCCCGACAGCGTGCCGCGCAGGCGGACCGGGCGGCGCAGCGAGACCTTGCGCTTGTTGGCCCCGAGGCTCGCCGCGGCCCGCACCCGGAGGTTCGCGTAGGCGCTGGCCGCGAAGCGGACGTCGTTGCCGCGGGCGCGCCAGCCGAACTGCAGGAGGCGGTTGACGTAGGCGACGGCGCGGTGGCTGAAGGCGCCGTCGGCGTCCGTGCGCACGGAGCCGCGGTCCTCGAAGGCGTCGCGGTCGGAGTCGCGAGTGAGGACCCGCAGCTCGGCGCCCGCGACCGGCTGCCCGGCGGCGTTGACGAGGCGCCCGGTGACCATCTCCCGCTCGCCGAAGTCGGCGGTCGCCTGGGTGGCGCCCCGCGCGAAGGCGGCGGTCAGGACGCCGGTCTCCGTGGCGCCCGCGCCGTTGGGCGCCCCGCGGTCGGAGGGTACGGCGACGTCGACGGTGTACGGCGGGCTGTCGCGGACGAGCCCGCCGGCATCGATCACCCGCACCACCACCTGCCGGCGGCCGGCGGGCAGCGAGGTGGCGGTCAGGACCTCGCCGTCGAGGTTCGCGCAGGGATGGGTGAGGCGGTAGGAGCACGAGCCGCCCTGCTCGGTCCGCGTGCCGCTCGCGCGGGTGTCGTAGTCCTCGGCGCCGACGACCCGCGGTGCGGCGGGATCGGTGACGTCGAGGATCTCCGCACGGCGGATGCCCATGTTGTCCGTCGCGCTCGCGATCCGCACGGGATCGGCACCCGAGCGCTCGCCGCCCGACAGCAGCCCGGAGGCCTCGACGACGAGCTCGGACGGCGCGACGGGATCCTCGACGGTGATCGCCGTCCCGAACAGCGCGTGGTTGATCGCGCCTCCGGCGGCGACGCTGCATGGCGAGCCGCGGCGGAAGCAGCCGATCCGCAGCGAGAGGGTGGTGGCGTCGCCCTTGTAGCCGGCCAGGCTGCGGAAGGCGGCGAGGCGGACCGTCCCGCGCGCCGTGTCGGACCGGTTGGAGGGATATCCGTACCAGCTTCCGGCCGCCGCGAGCCCGTCGCGCGTGGCGTTGTCGTAGTCGCCGGCGCCGGCGAACACGCGGGGTCCGACCACTAGAGGGCGTAGTACTGGTGGCTCCCCTCGGCCGGCGGGTCGTTGTAGTTGAGCCGCCGGTCGAGCCGGAAGTCGACGATCCGGGCGCCGGGGGGCGCGCGGAAGGTGAAGGCGGCCTCGGTGCCCTCTGGCGTCCGGGCGCCCGCGTCGACCTGGAGGCCCATGTTCTGTCCGGCGAGCGGGCAGGCGGCGTCGTTGAGGATCCCCGGCGGCAGCGGGCGCTCGAGCGCCCACGAGCGGTTGTCGTACCGGATGCCGTCGACCGTGCAGGCGAAGAGCTCGACCCGACCGGCCTGGGCGGCGGCCGGCAGCCCGGCGAGCGCGCCGCCGGCCAGGGCGAGGGCGCAGGCGGCTCGGGCGGCGCGGGCGCGAAGAGCGGTCATCGCTCGCCCTCCATATATCTGCCTGATCGGCGAAGTTGCGCGCCCGGGCGTTCAGACACCTGAGCCCGCGCCGCCGCGCCCCTCGCCGGCGGCGAAGGTGGCCGCGCCGCGGGCGCCCACCGCGTGTGACGGGATCCCCAGCTCCGCCTCGAGCGCCAGCCCGTCCTCGAGGGTCAGGCCCGCGCCCTCGAGCGCCGCCCGGCGGTCGGAGAGCATGGTCGCCTGCGGGAAGGCGGCGAGCCCCTCGGCCATCTCGAGCGCCCGGGTGACGTGCGCCCCGGGGGCCACGACCTCGGTGATCAGGCCCATGGCGAGCGCCTCAGGCGCCGGGACCATCCGGCCGGTCAGGATGAGGTCGAGCGCGCGCCCCATCCCGACGATACGCGGCAGGCGCTGCGTGCCGCCGTCGATGAGCGGGACGCCCCAGCGGCGCTCGGGGAACCCGAAGGTGGCCGTCTCCGTCGCGACGCGCAGGTCGCACCACAGCGCGAGCTCGAGCCCGCCGGCCAGGCACCAGCCCGAGACGGCGGCGATGGCCGGCTTGGGCGAGGCCAGGCGGGTGAAGCCGAGCGGGCCGCCGGGCGTCTGCAGCCGCGGCTCCATGGTGTCGATCGCCTTGAGGTCGGCGCCGGCGCAGAACGCCAGCTCCCCGGCGCCCGTGACGACGAGGACGCGGGCGTCCTCGTCGGCCGAGAACCGCTCGAAGCCGTCGAGCAGCGCTTCCGCGGTCGGCCCGTCGATCGCGTTGCGGCGCTCCGGGCGCTCGATGGTCAGGAGGGCGGCGCTCCCCGTTCGCTCGTAGCTCACCACGGCGCAGACCCTAAGCAACACGACCCCGGCGGGATGCCGGGGTCGTGCGTGCGGATCGCGAGGAGGGGATGTCTCGCAGCCGCGATGCTCACGACGCGGGCCCCGCCCGGTGTGAAGATCGCGGGAACTACCAGCCGCCGCGCAGGTCGGCCCGGGCGCGGCGCGCCTTCTCGGCGGCCTTGCGGCGCTCCTTGCGCTTGTCGAGCCGGTGCTGGAGCAGGCTCATCACGAGGACGAACAGCGGGAAGAACGCGATCAGGATGAAGCCCGCGTTCGTCACCACCTTGTCGTTCGTCTCGCCCCACCAGCCCTCGCCGTAGTCGTTGCCGCTGCCCGACTGGCCGAGCGCGACGGGGGCCATGAGGGCGAGGAAGACCGCGGTCGTGAGGGCGGTCGCGAGGAGCCGGCGCATGGCGCGCAGTATAGGCTCCGCGCCCGTGTCGATCCTCGTCGAGCGGCGCCGGGATGGCGTGGCGGTCATCCGCATCGACCGGCCCGAGCGGCGCAACGCGCTCGACTCGGCGACGCTCGAGGCCTTCGTCGCGGCGCTCCACGGGCTCAGCGCCGACGACGGGCTGCGGGCCCTCGTTCTCTCCACCACGAGCCCCCGCGCCTTCTGCGCGGGCGCCGACACCGCGGAGAGGCTCGACCGGCAGGGCGGCATCGCCCGGATGCGGGCGTTCGGCGCGCTCTACGCGGCGCTCGAGGCGGTTCCCGTGCCGGTGGTGTGCGTCTGCGTCGGCAACACGCTGGGCGCCGGGGCGGAGCTCGCGGCCGGCTCGGACCTCCGGGTGGGCGGCGACAACCTGCAGATCGGCTGGGTGGGCGTTCGGCTCGGCGTCCCGGTCGGCCCCGCCCGGCTGGTCGGGCTGGTCGGCGGCGCGCGCGCCAAGGAGC
>JALYMV010000357.1 GCA_030773575.1 Actinomycetota bacterium | reverse complement strand
GCCGCGACCGCCTCGGCGAGCGCCGCCCGGGTCTCCTCCTCGCGCTCGGCGCCATCGTGGCGCGGGCCGCCGCAGCCGCCGTGGACGATGATGACCGGCCGGCCGCTCACTCAAGCGGGCCGCAGCTCGACAGACAGCGTCTCCCAGGGCGCGGCGGCGAGCGCAGCGTGCAGCTCGGCCTCGGTGGCGCAGGGTCCGCGCAGCCGGCGGCCCTCGGCGCGCAGAGCGATCTCCTCGTAGGCGAACGGCCAGGGATCGAGCGTGAAGCCCCGCTGCCCGGCGGCGGTCAGCCGCAGCTCGGCGTCGGGCGCGCCGGGCATGGTGGGCGTCGCCTGCGTGCCCGGAGCCCACTCGAGCAGGATCGACAGCGAGAGCCAGTCCCACGTCCACAGCAACCGCTGGTTGCGCCGCGCGCGGTAGGGGTCCTCGCCGAGCGACTCGAGCAGCCCGGCCTGGACGGCGGCGTGGTGGTCGAGCAGCTCGCCGACGACCGGCGTGCGCTCGCGGCGGCCGTAGAGCGCGGTCGCGTGCATGGAGCACAGCAGGGCGGCGTAGCGGCTCTGGGTGCGGAGCTTCTCGGGCGCGGCGCGCCACAGCTCGGCGTGGACCTCGACCGGCATCGCCATGAAGTCGAGCGGCAGGCCGCGGCCGGGGTCGAGCGCGGGAGTCAGGTCCCACTCCGCCATGCCGATGTCGTGCTGCTCTGCGCCCAGGCAGACCTCCTCCCACGGCTCGGGCGTGGCGAAGGCCTCGTTGCCCCACGCGCGGGCGAGCTGGCCCGACAGCCAGGCATGCGAGGTCTGCCCGATGCAGAGGGCGCCGGCCCCTTCCTCGCGGACGAGCATCGCCGTAGACTCTCACGCACGATGCCCGACTTCACGCGCTCCGCCACCGCCGCCCGCCCTTACGCCGACGAGCGCTCCATCTCGACCGCACAGCTCCTGGGGCAGGTCATGTTCCTCGTCGCCATCGCGATCGGCTTCCTCGTGGTCGGGACCGCGATCGGGCGCGACCTCTCGATCGGCACTGCGCGGCTGTGCTCGTTCGCCGGCTTCGGGATGCTGCTGGTCGCGTCCTTCGCCGGGGAGCGCTTCCGCGTCGGCACCTTCGCGATGGGCTGGCTCTTCGCCACCGCGCTGATGATCGGCCTCGGCCTCGGCCCGGTGATCGCCTACTTCGCCTCCGTCGAGCCCGACGCGCTCACCCAGGCGGCCGGCGGCACCGCGCTGACCGTCGCGGCGACCGGCTCGCTCGGCTTCGCGCTCTCCAAGGACCTCGCGCGCTGGATGCGGCCGCTGTCGTTCATCGTCTTCGGCCTGGTCATCGTCTCGCTGGTGATGGTGCTCGCCGGCGGCGGCGGCAACCCGATCCTCAGCGGCGCGATCGCGCTGTTCTCGGCGGCGCTGATCGTCGTGGACTTCAACTTCCTGCGCAAGCACGGCACGCAGGACCACGCGGTGATGCTGGCGACGGGGATCTTCGTCTCCATCGTCAACATCTTCATCTCGCTGCTCAACATCTTCTCCGACCGCTAGCCCGGCTCACCGCGCCCGGCGGTGCACGAGCTCGACCTGCTGCCGGTCGGCGGTGGGAAGCGGTCAGGCGACGCGTTCGCGCTGCGTTTCACGCGGCCCGACACGGGCGGGCTCGCCCACGTCACGATCGACGCGGGCTACCAGGCGGAGGGGGCCGCGCTGGCCGAGCACGTGCGCTCCCGCTTCGGTACGCGCCGGCTCGATCTGGCCATCCTCACGCACCCGGATCCCGACCACATCGGCGGCATGGGGATCCTGCTGCGCACGCTCGAGGTGGAGACGCTGTGGATCCACCGCCTCCACGACCGCGAGGCCGACCATGCCGCCGGGCGGCTCGACATGGCCCGGGCGGTCCGCGACGTGGTGGCCGCGGCCGAGCGGCGGGGGACCCGGGTGGTTGAGCCGTGGGCCGGGATGGAGGCGCTCGGGGGCGCGCTGCGGGTGCTCGGCCCGGATCGCGCCTTCTACTCGGCTCTCGTGGCCGAGGAGGCACGCCGGCGCGATGCGCCCCGCCCGCCGCTCCCGCTCCTGCTCCTGCGCGAGGGGTGGGACCGCCTCCTCGCCCGGCTGCCCTGGGAGGTCCGCTTCGACGACTACGAGGGGACCTCGCCGCGCAACGACTCCTCCGTGATCCTGGCGCTCGAGCTGCCCGGCTTCCGCGCCCTGCTGCCGGCTGACGCCGGGGTTCCGGCGCTGCACCGGGCGCTCGACGTGCTCGCCGGGCCGCGGCGCCCGGCGGGTCCTCTCGAGCTGGTGGTGGTTCCGCACCACGGCAGCCGGTTCAACGCGTCGAGCGAGCTGCTCGACCGGATGCTCGGGCCGATCGGCGCCGCGCCGCCCGGCCCCGCCTTCGTCAGCGCCGGGAAGGGCTCGCCGCTCCATCCCACGCGGCGGGTGGTGCGCGCCTACGAGCGCCGGGGGCGGACCGTGTCGGTGACCGCCGGGCGCGT
The DNA here is from genome assembly GCA_030773575.1 of Actinomycetota bacterium. Lineage (GTDB taxonomy): Bacteria > Actinomycetota > Thermoleophilia > Solirubrobacterales > Solirubrobacteraceae > JACCYI01. The sequence continues at coordinate 653 of JALYMV010000357.1, read as the reverse complement.
GCTGCGCCACACCGGGCGCTGAGGCGGCGGGCCGCTCAGGCGGCGGGGGCGCGCCCGGCCTCGAGCCGGGCGACGAGCTCGTCGAGCCGCAGCTCCTCGAGCCCGTGGCCGACGGCCTCGAGCTCGGTCGCGCAGAACTCGATCAGCGTCCGGCCCTCCTGGCAGAGCTCGAGGGTCTCGCGCAGGCCGGACTCGCCGGAGTCCAGCCGGCGGATGATCGCCTCGATCCGGGCGCAGGCGGTCTCGTAGGTCAGCTCGGGGGCGGGCTCGCTCATGGGGCTTTCAGAACAAGGGTAGGTCGGCGCTCGGCGGAGCGCGGCGGACCTCGACGCGGCCGTCGTGGAGCCGCACCACGAGCGCGTCGTGCTCCCCGGCGGCGGCCGCCGAGGTGACGGGCTCGCCCGCCGGCGACTCGATGAGGGCGTAGCCGCGCTCGAGCGTCCGCTGCGGGTCGTGCGCGGCGAGGAGACGGGCCAGGCGGTCGAGGTCCTGTCCCCGACGCGCCGCCAGGGCGCTCGCGTCGGCGCGGCGGGCGACCGTCTGCAGGCGGACCTGCGCGCGGGCGCGCTCGTCGCCGAGGATCCGGCGGGTGCTCGCCCGCAGTTCGCGCGTCTGCTGGTGCAGGCGCGCGCGGTGGCGGCCCACGTGGTGGG
>JALYMV010000356.1 GCA_030773575.1 Actinomycetota bacterium | reverse complement strand
TCGCCGCCGCGCGCGCCTTCGCGGCCGGCCGCGAAGGAACGGTCTCCTTCGCGGTGCGGACGCCGGAGCGGGCCTACGGGTTCCGTGGCGCCCGCTCGGCCCGCAGCGCGAGCGTCGTCAAGGCCATGCTCATGGTCGCCTACCTCAACCGCGGTGACGTGCGCTCCCGGCCGCTGCGGCCGGCCGAGCGGGCGTTCCTCGACCCGATGATCCGCCGCTCGGACAACGCCGCCGCCAACCGCGCCTACGTCCTCGTCGGGACGCCGGGCCTCAACCGCGTCGCGCGCGCCGCCGGCATGCGCGCCTTCCGCTCCGGCGGCGCCTTCTGGGGGTCCAGCCGGATCACCGCCGACGACCAGGCGCGGTTCTTCCTGGGGATCGACGCGCGCGTGCCGCCGCGCCATCGCGCGTACGCCATGCGGCTCCTGCGCACCGTCGTGCCGTCGCAGCGCTGGGGGATCGCCCGGGCACGGCCGGCCGGCTGGCGGATCTTCTTCAAGGGCGGCTGGGGCTCGGGCACCGGCGAGGTCGACCACCAGGTCGCGTTGCTCACCCGCGGCGCGGACCGCGTCTCGGTCGCCATCCTGACCACGGGCAACCCCGACATGGCCTACGGCAACGCGACGCTCCGCGGTGTCGCGGCGCGGCTCCTGCGCGGGCTCGAGGCGCGCGTGGAAGGGACGGTCGCGCCGGAGCCCGAGGCGGCGGGCGTCCCATGATGCCGAAGCCGCTGTTCTTCGCCACGCCGGCCGAGCTGCGGGCCTGGTTCGACGCCCACCACCAGACCGAGCCCGAGCTCCTGCTCGGCTTCTACGGGAAGGGCACGGGCCGCCCGAGCGTCACGTGGCCCCAGGCCGTCGACGAGGCGATCCGCGTCGGGTGGATCGACGGCCAGGTGCGGCGCATCGACGAGACGAGCCACACGCGGCGCTTCACCCCGCGCCGCGCGGGCAGCATCTGGAGCACCGTCAACGTCGAGAAGGCGAAGCGGCTGATCGCGGCGGGCGAGATGCGGCCCGCCGGCCTGTGCGCGTTCGAGCGGCGTGTGGATGACCGGTCGGGCGTCTACTCCTATGAGCAGGCGACCGAGCCCGAGCTGGGCGACGCCTACGAGACGGCGCTCCGGGGCGACGCCGACGCGTGGACGTTCTTCTCGGCTCAGCCGCCGGGGTACCGGCGCGCCGCGACGTGGTGGGTGATCAGCGCGAAGCGCGAGCAGACCCGCGAGCGGCGGCTCGCGACCCTGATCGAGGACTCCGCCGCGGGGCGCAGCGTGAAGCACCTCACGCGCCCGGCTAGCGCACGCGGAACGTCAGCGAAGGCGCCTTGAAGCCGCCCTGCGAGAAGCGCACGCGGTAGCGGCCCTTCCCCGCGCGCGCGAAGCTCGTCGACCACCGCATCTGCAACTCGTACACGCCGTCGGCGGTCTCGCGCATCCGGCGCTTCCGGCACGTGGCCTCTCCCTGCGGCGGGGTCACGCAGACCCGCAGCGACCCGCGCAAGCTGAAGGTCGCGAAGGCGAGGAAGCGGACCCCGCGCTTCCGGAAGACGCTCTCGCAGTAGTCGCCGGAGGGCGAGCAGTAGGAGTCCTCGACGCGGCGGCCCGCTTCCGCGGGTGCCGCGGAGGCGAGCACGAGGCCCGCCGTCACGAGCAGCACTGCACGGCGAATGGCCGCGATCGTAGTGCCTGATGACGGAGGGCGCCGTGCCGGCGCCCTCCGCCGGCCCTACCGGTCGCCGCCCCGCGCGTCGCGCGGGGTCGGCGCGCGGCGCTTCACGCGCTCGCACGAGCCGCCCGGGTTCTGCGCCGTGGCGTCCGTGATGACGTCGACGAAGTCGAGCAGCGCGAGGTCGTTGCCGTCGCCGCACGTGATCCGGTCGACCTCGCCGTCGCGGACGCCGATGCGGTCGTCGCCCTGGCCGCCGTCGAGCGTGTCGCCGACCTGGTCGACGCCCGGGCCAGGCGCGACGTCGCGCGGCGCGAGTGCGAAGAGGATGTCGTCGCCGGCGCCGCCGCGGGTGGTGTCGACTCCGGGGTTGGCGAAGATCCGGTCGTTGCCGGGGCCGCCGTCCTGCGTGTCGTCGCCCGGGCCGCCGGCCATCCGATCGTGGCCGTTCTCGCCGAACGCCGTGTCGTTGCCGGCGCCGCCGTGGATCCGGTCGCGCGAGTCGCCGCCGCGCAGCGTGTCGTTGCCGGCGGCCCCGAAGAGGCGGTCGAAGGAGGTGCGGTCGCCGATCTGGTTCGCGTCGCCGACCACCTCGTCGTCGCCCGCGCCGCCGTTGATGCGATCGTTGCCCGGCCCGCCCAGCAGCCGGTCGTCGCCGCCGCGGCCGAAGATGCGGTCGTTGCCGCCGTTGCCGTCGATGAAGTCAGGCGCCATCGTGCCCCGCAGCCGCTCGTTGCCCGGGCCGCCGGTGATGGTCGCCGCCAGCGCTGCGGCCGGCACGAGCGCCAGGGCGGCGACCGCTCCAGCTGTCGTCTTCCTCAGGTGCATGGTCCCTCCTTGGTGGGTGTTGCCGTCCTTTCTGCCACGCGACGGGCGCCCTGTGTCACCGCTCTCATCGAGTTCTCAGCCTGCGTGAGAGTTCCGTGAGAGCGCGCGCACGCCGGGCGCCGAGCGGGCATCATTCGTCGCCCGCCGTGCGCCTGCTCCTCGTCCTCCTGCTCACCGCGGCCTTCGCCCTAACCGCCGCCACGGCGCTCGCCGTCATCCGCGTCGGCACGGACGGCCCCGACCGGCTCGAGGGCACGCGCGGCAGCGACCGGCTGGCGGGCCGCCGCGG
>JALYMV010000355.1 GCA_030773575.1 Actinomycetota bacterium | reverse complement strand
CGCTCGTCCTCGGCGCCGCCGCCCCGCTGATCCGCCGCCGGATCGCGCTCCCCCCGCCGGTGGTGACTGCCTCGGCGGCGCTCGCGCCGTTCGCGCTCTGCGTCCTCGTCCCGCGCTCGGGCGCGCGCGACCTCGGCACCTGCTTTTTGCAGATGTGGGCGTACGTCGCCACCTACGAGATGCCCAACGACGACCCGGAGGCGCTCGAGCGCCGGGTGCACGTGCGCTATCCGGTGCGCATCGACTGCGCGATCGGCCTCGGCGCGACCCCGACCGCGCGCCTGCAGCGGCGCTTCGGCCGGCCCGGGCGCATCAACGGCGCCGAGCGGGTCCTCGTGTGGTCGCATTGGCTGTGGTTCATGGTCCCCCACGGCACGGTGGCCTACCTGCACGCGCGCCACCCCGAGCGGTTCGCGGCGGGCGCCGCCCGGATGTACGCGACCTTCGACCTCGGGCTGATCGGTTACTGGGCGCTACCGACCGCGCCGCCCTGGTACGCCGCGCGCGAAGGCCTCATGGACGACGGCCGCACGCCCGAGCTGCGCCGGATGATGGTCGAGTACGGGGAGCAGTTCTGGAAGTCAGGGTGGCAGCCCCTGTACGGTCTGCTGGGAGGGAACCCCCTGGCCGCCATGCCCTCGCTGCACTTCGCAACATCCGTCATGGCTGCCCACCTCCTCGCCGAGGTGGGGCGGGTCCCCGGCGCGGCCGGGTGGGCGTACGCGGCCACGCTGGGCGTCGCCCTCGTCTACCTGGGCGAGCACTACGTCGTCGACCTCGCCGCCGGCCTGGCGCTGACGGAGGCGGTCCGGCGCGCCGCGCCGCTGGCCGAGCCGGCGTTCGCGCGGATCTCCGACGGCGTCCGGCAGCTCGAGCGGCTGGCGCAGGCGTGAGCCGGACCGCCGCCGATCGCTCCGAGCCGCGCGGGGTGGTCGAGGACCCCGATCTCGCCCACGACGACGATGCCGGCGGCCCGCGACTGGACTTCACGCCGCGCAAGGCCGCCTTCGCCGCGGTCTTCGTCGTCGTCGCGCTCGGCGCGCTGTACGTCTTGCTCCCGCAGCTCGCCGGGCTCGACGACACCTGGCGGCGGCTCGAGCAGGGCACCCCCGGCTGGCTGTTGCTCGCGCTGCTGTTCACGGTCGGGACGTTCGCCGGCTACGTCGCGCTGTTCCAGGCCGTCTTCGTCCGCGCCGGCTCGCGGATCGACTGGCGCGAGAGCTACCAGATCTGCATGGCGGGCCTGGCGGCGACGCGGCTGTTCTCGGCCGGCGGCGCCGGCGGCCTCGTGCTCATCGCGTGGGCGCTGCGGCGCTCCGGGATGAACGCCCGGACGGTGGCCGACCGGACCGTTTCCTTCCTCGTCCTGCAGTACCTGATCTACATGCTGGCGCTGATCGTCTGCGGGTTCGGGCTGCGCTGGGGGCTCTTCGAGGGGCCGGCGCCGTTCTCGATCACCGTCATCCCCGCCTTCCTCGCCCTGGTCATCACCGTCCTCGGGCTCTCGGTCGCCTTCGTGCCCACCGACTTCGAGCGGCGACTGCGCGGGTTCGCCTCCCGCCAGGGGCGGATCGGGGTGCTCGCCCAGCGGCTGGCCAACGGCCCCGCGGCCGCCTCGGCCGGGATGCGCGACGCGCTCGCGCACGTCCGCGAGCGCGATCCTGCGCTGCTCGGGGCGGTGGGCTACTGGGCGTTCCAGATCGGCGTCCTGTGGGCGGCCTTCCACGCCTTCGGCGAGCCGCCCGCCATCGCGGTGCTGATCATGGCCTTCTTCGTCGGGATGCTCGGCAACCTGCTGCCGCTGCCCGGCGGCATCGGCGGCGTCGACGGCGGGATGATCGGGGCGCTCGTCGCCTTCGGGGTCGACGGCGGCCTCGCGGTGGTGTCCGTGCTGATCTTCCGCGCGTACACCTTCTGGCTGCCGACGCTGCCGGGCGCGATCGCCTACCTGCAGCTGCGGCGGACCGTCGACCGGTGGCGGACCCAGCGGCCGCTACACTATACAAACTGAAGTAAGCGAACCGGAGTCTTTCCCGTGTCGAACGAAACCAGCGCGATCGAGCACGTCATCATCATCGGATCGGGTCCGGCCGGCTACACGGCCGCGCTCTACACCGCCCGCGCGGAGCTCAAGCCGCTCGTCATCGAGGGCTTCATGTGGGGCGGCCTGCTCCAGCAGACCACCGAGGTCGAGAACTTCCCGGGGTACCCCGAGGGGGTGATGGGTCCGGAGATGATGCAGCAGCTCCGCGACCAGGCCGAGCGCTTCGGCACCCGCTTCGTCACCGACCAGGCCACCAAGGTGGAGCCTGGCTTCCACGGCGAGCCGCACACCGTCTGGGTCGACGACGAAGTCCACCGGGCCCGCACGGTCGTCCTGGCCATGGGCGCCGAGCACCGCAAGCTCGACGTACCCGGCGAGGAGGAGCTCGGCGGTCGCGGCGTCTCCTACTGCGCGACCTGCGACGCCGCCTTCTACAAGGACAAGCCGACGATCATCGTCGGCGGCGGCGACTCCGCCATGGAGGAGGCGATCTTCCTGGCCAAGTTCGCCTCCGAGGTCGACATCGTCCACCGCCGCAACGACTTCCGGGCGTCGAAGATCATGCTCGAGCGCGCCCGCGCGACCGGCAACATCAGGTTCCTCACCCCGTACGTCGTCGAGGCGTTCCACTCCGGTGAGGACGGCAAGAAGCTGGAGTACGCGCGCCTGCGCAACGTCGAGACGGGCGAGACCGTCGAGCAGCCGATGGCCGGCGCGTTCATCGCGGTCGGCCACGAGCCGCAGTCCGAGCTCGTGCGCGACTTCGTCGAGACGGACGAGAACAAGTACGTCAAGGTCGAGGGCCGCTCGACGCGGACCAACGTGCCGGGCATCTTCGCCGCGGGCGACCTCGTCGACCACACCTACCGCCAGGCGATCACCGCGGCGGGGTCCGGCTGTCAGGCGGCGCTCGACGCCGAGTGGTACCTGCGCGACAACCCCGAGGTCCCGACGCCCGAGGTGCTCGAGAACGTCGGCGACCTCGCCGAGGCCCAGTGGGCCCCGGTCGCTACCGAGTCCGCCGCTCCCGCGAGCAAGTAGCCGCGAGCGGCTCGCCCGTGCGCGCCGCCCGCAGCAGCGCTGGGGCGGGGCGGTAGCGCTCCTCGCGGTACTCGTCCTGCAGGCCGAGCACGACGGCGAGCACCTCGAGCGGGCCGATCGCGTCCCCGAGCGCGAGCGGCCCGCGCGGGTGGTTGAGCCCGAGCACCATCCCGGCGTCGATGTCGGCCGCCGAGCCGACCCCTTCGCCGAGCGCGAAGCAGGCCTCGTTGACGAGCTGGGCGGCGATCCGGCCGAGGACGAGCCCCGGCGCGTCGCCCACCCACTCCGTGTGGCGGCCGAGCGTCGTGAAGAAGCGCTCGGCGGCGCCGGCGGCGGCCTGCGAGGTGGTGGGGGAGCGCGTGAGCTCGACGAGCGCGGCGCCCGGCACGGCGTAGAAGCCGGCGCTCGCGCCGCCCGTGTCGAGGGCGGCGAGCGGGGCGGCATCGCACAGCAGGACCTGCGGCGCCCCCTGCAGGGGCGGGTCCTCCTCCGCCGTGCCGCAGTCGACGATGAGCGCGGGGAGCTCGCCCGCCGCCTCCTCGGGCGTGGCGGCGTCCCAGCCCGCCGCCTCAGCGGAGTCGAGCAGGTCGAGCGCGAGCTCGGACTCGCCCGCCACGACGATCAGGCCGTCACCGCCGCCCGGCGGCCGCGGCTCCGGGTCGGCGCGGCGATGGTCGGGATAGGCGTACCAGCCGCGGCCGGACTTGCGGCCCAGGCGCCCCGCCGCGACCAGGCGCTCGACGAGCGGCGAGGGGCGCCAGCGCGGCTCGCCGAACGACTGGGCGTGGAAGGACTTCGAGACCTCGAGGCCGACGTCGAGCCCGACGAGGTCCATGAGCTCGAAGGGCCCCATCCGGTAGCCGCCGCCGAGCCGCACGATGCGGTCGACCTGCTCGGGCGTCGCGAGCCGCTCCTGCACGATCCGCAGCGCCTCGAGGCCGAACGGGCGGTTGCAGCGGTTGACGAGGAAGCCGGGGCCGTCACCGGCGTCGATGACCCGCTTGCCCATCGCCGCGCCGGTCTCCCGCGCCCGCGCGAGGGCCGCCTCCGAGGACCGCTCGCCTGCGACCACCTCGAGCAGCTTCATGACCGGCGCCGGGTTGAAGAAGTGCATGCCGACGACGCGCTCGGGGGCCGGCACGCCCGCGGCGATCGCCGTGACGCTCAGCGAGGAGGTGTTCGTGGCCAGGACGCACTCCTCGCCGACGATCCCGGCGAGCCGGGAGAACAGCTCGCGCTTGAGCTCGAGCGACTCGGGCGCCGCCTCGATCACGAGCCCGCAGCCCGCGAGGGCGCCGATCTCGGCGGCCGGCTCGAGCAGCGCCGGGTCGTCGTCCTTGCGCTCCAGGCGCCCGCGCGCCGCCTCGATCCCGCGCGCGAGCGCCTCGGCGTCCGGGTCGTGCAGGAGCGTGCGGACCCCGGCACGGGCGCCGAGCTCGGCGATCCCCGTGCCCATGGTCCCGGCTCCGAGAACGGCGATCGTCTCCCTCTCGGCTCCCACGGGCGGCACGCTACCTCGCCCGGCCCCGCAGGCCGGAGGCTCCTCGGCGAACCATCGCTTGTCGTGCCCGGATTGCGGGCGCGACGCGGAGCGTTCGCAGTCGACGTCCACCCGCCTCAGGCGAGCGCGTTGATGCCGGTCTCGGCCCGCCCGATGATCAGCTTCTGGATCTGCGAGGTGCCCTCGTAGAGGGTGGTGACGCGGACGTCGCGGAAGTAGCGCTCGACCGGGTGGTCGTCGACGTAACCCGAGCCGCCGTGGACCTGGATCGCGAGATGTGCGCAGTTCTGCGCCGCCTCCGTGGCGTAGAGCTTGGCGATCGAGGTCTCCGTGGTGTTCGGGCGGCCCTTGTCCTTGAGGTCGCCGGCCCGCCAGACCAGCATCCGGGCCGCGTCGGCCTGCACGCGCATGTCGGCGATCATCGCCTGCACGAGCTGGAAGGAGCCGATCGGCCGGCCGAACTGCTCGCGCTCCTTGGCGTAGGCGACGCTCGCCTCGAGCGACCCCTGGCAGATCCCGACGCACCCCGCCGCAACCGAGTAGCGCCCGGAGTCCAGCGCGCTCATCGCGATCTTGAACCCCTGACCGACCTCGCCGAGCAGCGCGTCGTCGCCCACCACGACCTCGTCGAGGGCCAGCGACGCGGTGTCGGAGCCGTGGAGGCCCATCTTGCCGTGGATGGCCTGCGACGAGAAGCCGCCCGTGTCGGTCGGGACGAGGAAGCAGGCGAGGCCGCGGTGGCCGAGCGACGGGTCGGTCTGGGCGAAGATCAGCGCGACCTTCGCGTGGTTGCCCATCGAGATCCACATCTTCGCGCCGGAGATCGACCAGCCGCCGTCGACCTTCGTCGCCCGGGTCTTCTGGTTGGCGGCGTCCGAGCCGGTGTCGGGCTCCGTGAGCCCGAAGCACCCGAGCGCCTCGCCCGAGCAGAGCGCGGGCAGCCAGCGCTGCTTCTGCTCCTCGGTGCCCCAGCGGGCGATCGAGGAGCAGACGAGGCTCGTCTGGACGGAGACGACGGTGCGCATGGCGGAGTCGCCGCGGCCGACCTCCTCGACGATCAGCGCGTAGGTGCGGTAGTCGAGGCCCGCGCCGCCGTACTCGCGCGGGACGATCGCCCCGAGGTAGCCCTGCGCGGCGATCCGGCCGACGAGCTCGACGTCGAAGTGCTCGTTGCGGTCGTTCTCGCGGGCGCGGGGGACGATCTGTGAGTCGGTGAACGCGCGCGCCGTCTCGCGGATCAGGCGCTGCTCGTCGGAGAGGTCGAAGTCCATCGCCGCACCTTACGATGCGCCGCGATGACCGGCTCGCCCGCCGCCCGCTTCGCCGAGGGACTGCGCGCCGGGCGCCTGGACTTCCAGTGGGATCCCGTGGCCGGCCGGGCCGTCTTCATCCCCGCCTCGTCGCGCCCGGCAGCGGGGCGACGGAGCTCGAGTCCGCGCACGAGCGCCGGCCTCGGGAGCGTCTACTCGACCACCACGGTCCACGCGCGTGGCGAGGCGCCGCGCAACCTCGCGCTGATCGACCTCGACGAGGGCTTCCGGATGATGAGCCGCGTGGAGGGGACCCCGCCGGAGGCGGTGACGATCGGGCTGCGGGTCCGCGTGGCGTTCGCCGACGGCGACCCGCCCGTCCCGATCTTCGAGCCGGCCGGCGGCAACGCGTGACGGTCGCCGTCGCCGGCGTGGCGGAGTCCGACCTCGGCGCGGTCGCGCCCGGGACGACGCCGCTGGACCTGATGGGCCAGGCGAGCGCCCGCGCGCTCGCGGACGCGGCGCTGCGAGTCGGCGACGTCGACGGGCTGTTCGCCACCACCACCCAGGTGCCGATGGCCTTCCTGTCGCTCGGCGAGTACCTCGGGATCCGCCCGCGCTACTCCGACGCCACCAACGTCGGCGGCTCCTCCTCGAGCGCGTAGGCGGCGACCGGCAGCGGCGGCGCGTACGGCGCCTCGTAGGGGCTGATCTCCTGCGCGGAAGCGGTGGCGCGGCCGACGAGCCGCTACCCGCTCACGATCGACGACGTCCTGGCGGCGCCCCGGATCGCCGACCCGCGCCGGGCGCGCCGCGCCCGTGGCGATCCTCGGCGTCGGCGAGGCGCACTCGCACCGCCACATCTCCTCGATGCCCGCGCTTACCCATACCGCCGCACGTGACTCCGGCTCGCGGGCGTTCGCGGAGGCCGGCCTGACCCCCGGCGGCGTCGACGTCCTCGAGCTCTACGACGCGTTCACGATCACGCCGATCCTCTTCCTCGAGGACCTCGGGTTCTGCCCGAAGGGCGAGGGCGGCGCCTTCGTCGAGGGCGGGCGGACCGGGCCCGGCGGCCCGCTGCCGGTGAACACGAACGGCGGCGGGCTCTCCTACGCCCACCCGGGCATGTACGGGCTGCTGGCGGTCGTCGAGGCGGTGCGACAGCTGCGCGGGGAGTGCGGCGAGCGCCAGGTGGCCGGCGCGCAGGTCGCGCTCGCCCACGGCAACGGCGGCGTCCTGTCGAGCCAGTGCACCGCCGTACTCGGCACGGAGGCGGCGCTCTGAGCGCCTACACTCCGCCGTTCTGGACGCCTTCACCCTCATCGTCGCGGGCGGCCTCGGCCTGCTGATCGTCGTCTTCCTGCTGATCGGCTTCTTCTATCCCGGCTCCGGCGCGGAGGTCCTCGACTGGAAGCCGACCCGCTCGCCCGAGGTCGAGGCGGCCAACGAGCTCGACGACGTCTCCCAGATGATCGCCGCGCAGAACGAGATGCGACGTCGCCGCGGGGCGCCCGAGCGCACCGAGGAGCAGGTGAAGGCCGACGTGGAGCAGGACAAGGCCGAGTTCAACGCCCGCGCGAGCGCCTACGCCGCCGAGCGCAGGGCCCAGGGCCGGCCCATGGACAAGCGGGACATCTAGCTCGTTGGCCCGCGTCCTGATCGTGGGCTGCGGCTGCCGCGGCCGGGCGCTCGCCCGCGAGCTCGTCGCCGCCGGGCACGCCGTCCGCGGCACGACGCGCGACCCGGCGGGCGCAGAGGCCATCGCGGCGGCGGGCGCCGAGCCCTACGTCGGCGACCCCGACCGGATCGCCACGCTGATGGAGGGCGTCGCCCAGACGACGATCGTCTGTTGGCTGCTGGGCAGCGTCGAGGACGCGCCCGAGCTGCACGGTGGGCGGCTGCGGATGCTCTTCGAGAAGGTGGTCGACACGCCCGTGCGCGGGGTGGTCTACGAGGCGGCGGGGACGGCCGGCGCCGAGGTCCTCGAGGGCGGCCGGGCGATCGCGCGCGCCGCGCACGAGACGTGGCAGATCCCGCTGGAGATCCTCGAGGAGGACCCCGCGGACCACGCCGCCTGGCTGGCGGCGGCGAGCGCCGCCGTCGGCCGCCTGCTGACGGCGTAGACCCGCTACACTCGCAAAAACCGTCAAAGCCGGTCGGATTTCCACCAGGAGGGCCAACAACGTGGCTGAATACGCGAAGGACGTGCTGGTCGACACCCAGTGGGTGCAGGACCACCTCGAGGACGACTCCATCCGCATCGTCGAGGTCGACGAGAACCCGGCGCTCTACGCCGAGGCGCACATCCCGGGCGCGATCGGCTTCGACTGGAAGACCGACCTCCAGGACCAGGTCAAGCGCGACTTCCTCGGGCCGGAGGCCTTCGGCGATCTGTTCGGCTCGCGGGGCATCTCCAACGAGCACACGGTCGTCCTCTACGGCGATCGCAACAACTGGTTCGCGGCCTACACGTACTGGTACCTCAAGTACTACGGCCACAACAAGGTCAAGCTGGTCAACGGCCCGCGCGAGAAGTGGATCTCCGAGGGCCGCCCGACGACCTCCGACGTCCCCTCCTATGAGGCGACGACGTTCACGGCCCAGCCCGGCGACGACTCGATCCGCGCCAAGCGCGACGAGGTCCTCGGGGCGCTCGACTCCGACACGAAGCTCGTCGACGTCCGCTCCCCGCAGGAGTTCTCCGGCGAGCTCATCGCGATGCCGGGCTACGAGCAGGAGGGCGCCCAGCGCGGCGGCCACATCCCGGGCGCCGTGTCGGTGCCGTGGGCTCAGGCGGTCGCCGAGGACGGCACCTTCAAGTCGGCCGACGAGCTGTCTGAGCTCTACGGCTCCAAGGGCGTGGCCAACGGCAACGACGTGATCGCCTACTGCCGCATCGGCGAGCGCTCGGCCCACACGTGGTTCGTGCTCCACGAGCTGCTCGGCAAGGACTCCGTCAAGAACTACGACGGCTCGTGGACGGAGTGGGGCAACCTCGTCAACGTCCCCGTCGAGAAGGGCTGAGCCCCGCCGGGGCGAACCCCGTATCGCTCACGTCTGGCCCGCGAGGGTGTAGACGATCGACACGGCGAGCGGCCCCCCGGGGCCGCTCGCGGTCGTCAAGCGGCCACGTCCTCGGCGTCGAGCAGCGGCGCGAGGCGCTCGAGCAGGTCGGCGACGATCCGCGCCGTCGCGCCCCAGATGAGCGTGTCGCCGAGCTCGTAGGTGTCCGTCCGGAACGGGACGCCCTTGCGCACGAGGCGCCGCGACCCGTGGGCGGCGCGGACGTCGCGCAGCCGCAGCTCGAGCACCTCGGCGACCTCGGTGGCGGCCGGCACCCAGCTGAACCCCGGCTCGATCACCCCGACGAACGGATAGATCGCGAAGTTGGTGACGAACGTGGGCGTGGGCGGCAGCGCCCCCGCGAGCGTCACGCCGTCGGACGGCAGCCCGATCTCCTCCTCCGTCTCGCGCAGGGCGGTCGCCCGCAGGTCCTCGTCGGCGTCGTCCTGGCGGCCGCCCGGGAACGAGATCTCACCGGCGTGGGAGCGGAGGTCGTCGCGGCGGCGGGTGAAGACGGCGTGCAGGGCGCCGCCGGCGTCGCGGTAGAGCGGGACGAGGACGGCCGCGTCCTTGCCCCCGTGCACGTCGAGCGCCGCCGCCGCCTCGGGGGTGAGCAGCAGCGGCTCGAGCTCCGGCAGGAGGGTCAGGCGATCTCGATCCGCTCGTCGAAGGAGACCTCTCCCTCGAGCGTCCGGTGCACCGGGCACTTGGCGGCGATGACCTGGAGCCGCTCTACCTGCTCCGCCGTCAGGTGGTCGGGCATCCGCATCAGCAGCGTGAACTTGGTCGGGCAGCCGCGGGCGGCGGGCTGGTAGTCGCAGTCGACCTCGAGGCCGGCGAGGTCCCAGCCCTTGCGCTCGGCGTACATCTCGATGGTGATCGCCGTGCACGCGGCGAGCGAGGCGGCGAGGAGCTCCTGCGGGCTCGGGCCGCGGTCCTCCCCGCCGGCGTCCTCGGGCTCGTCGGCGAGGAAGCGGTGGTTGCGCACCTTGACGTCGTGGGTGTACTTCGCGGACGCGCGCCGCGCGAGAGCTCGCATGGGATTGATCCTAGGACGTGGGGTGGGGGCGGTCGTCGAGGGGGCTGAAGAGCATTCCCGTCAGCACCTTGGGGAAGAAGTACGTGGACTTCGGTGGCATCGTCTCCCCGGCCGCGGCGATCTCGCGGACCTGCTCGACCGGGCTCGGGCGCAGGAAGAACGCGGCGTCGTACTCGCCCGACATCACGAGCTCGAGCGCCTCGTCGTCCGTCCGCGAGTAGCCCAGGCGGTTGAGGTGGGAGATGTCGTCGTCGGTGAGCCCGATCGGGCCCTTGAGGATGAGGCTCTCGAGCACCGCGGTGTCGAGCCGGCGGTAGGGCTCCGGCCGGTCGGCGAGGAGCGCATCGGCGACGGCCTGGTCGGAGAGGGTGAGGCGGAAGCCCTGGCGGAAGTGGGCGTCGATGTAGCCGAGCGAGAGCGGGCCGGCGCCGTCGGGCGGGCGCAGCTCGCCGGGCTCGACCCGCTCGATCTCGAAGTGCTCCTTGAGCACGACGGCGAGGAGCTCCTGCTGGTCGGAGGTCAGGCCGCGCACGAGGCGGTGGGTGGGGAAGATGGTAAGGCCCGGGTCCTGCAGCGAGACCAGGCACATCAGCGCGTAGCGGTGCCCGCCCTCGCCGCCGACCTCGTCGGCGTAGACGCGGGCGGTCTCGTAGCGGTGGTGGCCGTCGGCGATCAGCAGCTCGGCGGCGCCCAGCGCGTCGTGGACCTGCGCGACGGCGGCCGGATCGGCGACCCGCCAGATGCGGTGCAGGGTCGCGTCGGGATCGCTGACCGCGCCGAAGGGCTGCCCCGAGGTGTGCGGCTCGAGCGCGTCCCACGCCGCCCCGGCGGGGTCGTCGTAGAGCGAGAAGATGGGGGAGAGGTTCGCGCGCGTCGCGCGCGTGAGGGCGAGCCGGTCCTCCTTGGGCCCGGGGTGGGTG
>JALYMV010000354.1 GCA_030773575.1 Actinomycetota bacterium | reverse complement strand
ACCCAGGCCGAGGAACGCGACGGCGGCCAGGAGGCCGATCCGGCGCATGGTCCGGGCACCGGGCAGGAGGGCCGCGGCGAACGCGATCGCCGGCACGACGCCGGCGGCCAGGAAGTTGGGGTCGCGGTCGGCCCCCTCGAGGCGGACGGCCGGGTCGGCCGCGCGCTCGAGGTGCGTGCCGGCCGCGGCGTCGAGCTCTCCCTGCCCGAGGCCGATGCCCACCGTCACCAGCGTCCCGAGCAGGAAGCCGGTCAGGACCACGCGCAGGTTGCGAGGACCGCTGGCCGCCGTTGCGACGATGGGGAAGACGGAGGCCGCGACCGCCCATTGCCGTAGGTCCGCGACGACGAGATCCGGTCGCTCGGACCAGGCGAGCGAGAGGACCGTCCAGGCCACCAGCGCGGCGGCGAGCGCGACAGCGGCCCGCACGCTCGGCCAGGCGGTGCGCACGGCCGGCACCCCCGCGATGACGCCGACGATCCAGACGAGCGCGATGAGCGCGGCCAGCGCGTTCTCCGCCAGGTTCAGCGCGGGCACGCCCTGGATGGAGACGAGCGCCGCCCACGCGCCGACGGCGAGGGCCAGGTCGGCGACGACGAGGGGCGCGGCGAGGAGCGCGACGAGCAGGCCGAGCCCGAGGGACAGGTCGGTGGCGAGCGCCGTGCCGACGACGAGGCTCAGCGCGACGGCGCCGAGCAGGAGCGTGGCGGCGAGCGGCGACAGCCGGGCGACCGCCAGCGGGCGCGCGAGGTCGTGCACCTACCGCGCGATGCGTTCGCGGGGCCCGGAGCCGTTGGCGGCCCCGTACACGTAGTACGACTTCGAGGGCTCGAGCGCTTGGGCGGTCAGCACGAGACCCGTCGGGCTGCTCCCCGCGCGCTCGAGGAGGTCGCGCGTGAGCTCGAAGCGCCGCCGGGTGGTGTGGCCGGGGCGGACCACGAGCACGACCTCGTCGAGCTCGGCGACCACGCGCAGCGCGTCGGCGACCTCGCCGAGGGGCGGGCTGTCCACGACGACGCACTCCGCGAGCTCGCGGGTCTCCGCGAGGATCTCGGGCAGGCGCCGCATGAGCGCCTCGAGCATGACGGCGTCGCCCCCCGCGGCCGGCAGCACGCGCAGGCCGGGCGATTCGGGCGAGGGGACCAGGGCGTCCTCGAGCTCGACCTGGCCGGTGAGCAGCGCGGCCAGCCCCTGCGACGGCTGCACGCCCAGGGCGGCGGCGAGCTCGGGCTTGCGCAGGTCGAAGTCGACCGCGATGACGGAGTACCCGGCCTCGGCGAGCGCGAAGGCGAGATTCGCCGCCGCGGTCGTCTTGCCGTCGCCGGCGGACGCGCTGGTGACGAGGATGCTGCGCGGGCCGGTCGAGCGTCGCTGCTCGAGCTGGAGGCGCAGCGTCCTGAATGCCTCGCGCACGGCGGCCGGGGTCGCGGACGGGCGCTGCCGGCCGACCCCGCGCGACCCCCGGGGCAAACGCGGAACCCGGGTGAGGACGGGCAGGGGGTACGCGCGCCGGATCTCGGCCTCGTCGCGCAGCCGCCGGCGGGCGAACTCGAGGCCGACCGCGGCCAGCGTCCCCACGGCGACCCCGGCGAGCGCTGCGAGCCCCAGCACGAGGGACGCCGGGGTCCCGATCGTCCCCGCCGGGCTGGCGGGCTGGGCGAGCGTGAGCGTGGGGTCGTGCCCCGAGACCCGCACCGCCTCGAGCTGGTTCAGGCGCTCGGCGAGGTCGTTGCGCACGGCGAAGTCGTCCTGCGGCACCGTCCGCAGGCGGCCCCGCAGCTGGCGGATGCGGGCATCGAGCTGGGTCTCGAGCTCGCGTTGGCGGGAGGTCAGCGCGGCACGAGCGAAGGCGTCGGCCACCGCGACCGCGTCCTCCTGCGAGGTCGCGGTGGCGGTGACGGCGAGGATGTTGCTCTCGCCACGGGGCTGGACGTCCACGGCCCCCAGGACGGCCTCCCGCGTCCAGCGCTGCCCGAGGGCACGCGCCGCGCGCTCGGCGGCCCGCTGCGACTCGACGAGCGCCGCCGCGGTCTGCACGGTGCGGGCGGGGTCGCCCGTGTCCCGGATCAGCCCGAGCCCGGTGACCGCCTCGTCGCGCTCAGCGAACGGGGTGACGAGGATCTCGGCGCTGGCCCGATGACGCTGCTGCTGTCGCGAGAGCGCGGCGTAGGCGGCGCCGACGGTGAGCGTGACGAGGAGGAGGACGACCAGCCAGTGGTCGCGGACGGCGCGGGCGAGCACGGCGCCCGGCCGGTCGGTGGGGGCGGGCTGCATGCTCAGGAAAGTAGGTGAACAAGGTTCCCTTGTCTCTCGTACGATCGTCCGGCGAACCCGTGCGCGTGCACATCGTCGATCCCCCGGCGTTCACCCCGGCCTACGACCACGCTCTCTGCGCCGCGCTCGCCGGCGAGGGCGCGGACGTCGAGCTCGTGACCAGCCGCTTCGCCTACGGGTGCGTGCCGACCCCGGAGGGGTACCGGGTCCACACCGGCTTCTACCGTCGCGCTGCCGGGCTGCCGGGGTCGCGGCGGCGACGGCTCGCCAAGCTCGCCGAGCACCCGGCCGCCATGCTCGCCTACCGCCGTCGGGCCGCGTCGGCGGACGTCGTCCACGTGCAGTGGCTCACCCTGGAGGCGCTCGACCGGCACCTCCTCCCCCGCGAGCGCCCCGTCGTCGTCACCGCCCACGACATCCTCGCCCGCGATCCGCTGCCTGGGCAGCGCCGGGCCCAGCACCGCCTCTACGGCCGGGTCGACGCCGTCGTGGTCCACTCGCGGCACGGTCGCTCACGCCTCGTCGACGGGCTCGGCCTCGACCCGGCCCGCGTGCACGTCATCCCCCACGGCGCCTTCGAGCACCTCACGAGGCTCCCGGGCGAGCGTCGGCTCTCCGAGGAGCTCGACCGCGTGGAGGGCCCTCTCGTGCTGCTCGTCGGCCGCCTCGAGCCCTACAAGGGCGTCGACGTGCTCCTCGAGGCCTGGCGCGGCATCACGGGCGCGGAGCTCTGGGTCGTCGGGCTGCCGAAGATGCCGCTGGAGGCGCTGCGACGGAGCGCGCCGCCGAGCGTGCGGTGGATGCCCCGCTTCGTGACCGACCACGAGCTCGCCGCGCTGCTGCGGCGCGCGGACGTCGTCGTGCTGCCCTACCGCGAGATCGACCAGTCCGGCGTCCTCTTCGCGGCGCTCGCCTTCGGGCGGCCCATCGTGCTGTCTGCGGTGGGCGGCTTCCCGGAGGTCGCCGAGCTCGGCGCCGCGGCGCTCGTCCCACCCGAGGACGCAGCCGCGCTGCACGCGGAGCTGGCGCGCCTCCTCCGCGACCCGGCCGCGCGCCGCGCGCTGTCGAGCGGAGCCCAGGCCGCCGCGCGGGGTCCCTTCGCCTGGCCCGCGATCGCCCGGCGAACGCTCGCGCTCTACCGGACCCTGGGCGCGCCGTGATCGACCTCCACGCCCACGTCCTTCCGGGCGTCGACGACGGACCGGCGGACTCCGTCGGTGCGGTGGCGCTGGCGGAGGTCGCGGCCCAGGAGGGCGTGCGCGTCCTGGCGGCCACACCGCACCTGCGAGCCGACCACCCCGTGGTGGTGCCCGACGAGGTCGCCCCTCGCGTCGACGAGCTCAACCGCGTGCTCGCCGGTCACGGCGTGGACCTCCGTGTCGTCCCCGGCGCAGAGGTGGACCTCGAGCGGGCGGAGAGGCTCGAGGACGTGGATCTGCGGGCCGTGACGCTGGGTGGCAACGGCCGCGACCTGCTCGTCGAGACGCCCTACGGGGCGGTAGGACTCGAGCTCGAGCGCGGGCTCGGTGAGCTGGCCGGCCGCGGTTTCCGGCTGACGCTGGCGCACCCGGAGCGCAACCCCTCGCTGCAAGCCGAGCCGGAGCGACTCGGACGCCTCGTGGCGGCGGGGATCCTCGTCCAGCTCACGGCGGGCTCGCTCGCCGGGCGGCGGCGGTCCCCCTCGCGCCGACTGGCGCTCCGAGCCCTGCGCGAGGGCTGGGTCCAGGCCATCGCGTCCGACGCGCACGGCGCGTCCTGGCGGCCCCCTCGGCTCCGCCCCGGGTTGGATGCGGCTCACCGCGCGCTCCCCGGCTTCGGCGACCGCCTGGGCTGGCTCGTCAGCGACGCGCCCGCGGCCATCCTCGAAGGGCGGGAGCTTCCGCCGCCCCCCGCCGTCGCGGCCGCTCAGGGCTGGCGACGGTCGCTCCGCGGCTGAACATCTGCTAGTCTTCAGCGCAGATTTCCTAGCTGTCCGCAACGAGGAGACACCCCGTACCTATGGGCAAGACCATCGGGATCGACCTGGGCACCACGAACTCGTGCATGGCCGTGCTCGAGGGCGGTGAGCCCACGGTCGTCGAGAACGCCGAGGGCGGGCGCACGACGCCGTCCGTCGTCGCCTTCACGCAGTCCGGCGAGCGGCTCGTCGGCACCGTGGCCAAGCGCCAGGCCGTGACGAACCCCGGCCGCACCATCTTCTCCATCAAGCGCTTCATGGGCCGCAAGGAGGCCGAGGTGCGCGAGGAGGAGTCCATCGTCCCCTACCAGGTCGTCCCCGGCCCGAACGGCGACGCGCGCGTGGAGGTCGACGGCAAGCAGTTCAGCCCGCCGGAGATCTCGGCGATGATCCTCCAGAAGCTCAAGGCCGACGCCGAGGCCTACCTGGGGGACAGCGTCGACTCGGCGGTCATCACCGTCCCCGCCTACTTCAACGACGACCAGCGTCAGGCCACGAAGGACGCCGGCCGCATCGCCGGGCTCGAGGTCAAGCGGATCATCAACGAGCCGACGGCGGCCTCGCTGGCCTACGGGCTCGACAAGAGCTCGGACCAGACCATCCTCGTCTTCGACCTGGGCGGCGGCACCTTCGACG
>JALYMV010000353.1 GCA_030773575.1 Actinomycetota bacterium | reverse complement strand
CCTTGATGTTCTTGGCCGCCTTGGGCTTCTTGGCCGCTCGGCCGCCCTTGTCCTTGCTCATGGCCCGCTCCTGACCGGCGGGGCCTCCGGCGGCGCCGGTCCTGCCCCGCTCTTCGTTCCGTCCCGGAGGACGGAGGCAACGATCCTCCCACGCGGAGCGGAGGTGGGCCGCGGCAGGACGGGCCCACGCCTGCCCGCGCCGAGGTCGCAGAGCGGGCGCTTGCGATCAGACGCGGAAGCTCCCGGGCCGCTTCGGGCAGCACCTCAGCCAGGAACTCTGAGACGGCGTCCATCCGCCCTCCTCACGTCGCAGGGAGCGGACGATAACGCCGAGTACCCGGTGGGCGTCGGGAACGGGCGCTTCTGATGCGTCGCCTGCACTGCTCTTGGTCAGCGGGCGCCTGCCGGCAATTGCTCGAGGCCGGGCCCGGACAGGTTCGGTGCGCCCGGTGCTGCGTGACCGGTGCACCCGCGCGCTGCACGCACCACGACGCAAAGGCGACCGGCCGGAGCGGGTGCGGGTCCGCGCGCCGTCGGCCTGGCCGCTGCGCCAGCGCGCGGCCGGGCTGTCAGCCGGGCGAGACCGCCGTCCCCTCGTAGAGGTAGCCGATCGGCTTCGGCGCGCCCTTCTCGTACTCGTTCTCGACTGCTCCACCACGAGCCCGGCGTCCTCCACCACCGGCAGGACCGGGAGGGTCAGCTGGCAGCCGCCGACGATTCGGCGCTGCAACGGGTCCAGGCGGCGCTGCCACGTCGCGACGCCGGTGTCCGGGGACAGGCCGTGCTCAACGAACGTCAGCCGGCCGCCGGGCTTGAGTACGCGGCGCAGCTCCGCCAGCGCCTTCCCCCGGGGTCGGGGATGGTGCACAGCGTCCAGGTCGACAGCGCCGAGTCGACGCTGTGGTCGGCCAGCGGCAGCGCCTGGCCGTCGAGACCGCCCGGCAGCCCTCCGCTGTCCTTCGCCTCAACCGGGCGGGCGACTCCGCAGCGAGCCGTGAACCCGACACGGTCTGACTGACCGGCGCTGCCGCCGGAGGTCAGGAGAGTCCGGACAGAAGGAGCGGCGACGGCGGCGCCAGGACGTCGGTGTGCTCCTTCGCCGCCTGGTGCACCGCCTCGGACCAGTCCCGGTCGGTCGTCGCGAACACCACTTGGTCGGCCTGGAGCGCGCGTGCGCCGGCCACTGTCTTGCGGACCTCCGACTGCGACTGCTTGCCCTTCAGCGCTCCGCTGCTCTTGGCCTCGCCGGTCGACACCCGGCCGTCCGCCAGGCACACAAAGTCGAGCTCGAGCCACCGACGGCCGTGGCGCCACAGCTCGATCGACCACAGATGGCGCGCCCGGGGCGAGCACGCGCCGAGCCGGTCGAGGGTCAGCGCGGGCACTCGCACGTTCTTGTCGAGCGCCTGGTAGGCGAGCTCGTCGAGCCGGTAGAACCACGCAGGCTCATGAGAGGGGATGCCGCACCACGCGGCGCTGATCAGAGGCTGCGCGACCGTGCAGCGCGGGCACTCGAACCCGTCGCCGATGCGGGCCAACGGCTGGAACGCGGTGTGGCGGCACCGGGAGCACTTCAGGACCAGGCCGCGGCTGAGGATCTTCGCGGCGAGCAGCCCGTCGAGGACCTCGCGGGTTCCGGCGGACGTCGTCGCGCCCGCGGCGCTGCGCCTGATCGCCTCCCGGCACTCGAAGCTCCGCAGGTACCGGCGCCCGTCTGTCAGGACCGCCCGTCCGGGTGCCTTGGCGGTGTTCAGGAACCCGGTCAGGACGGCGTACGCGGCCGGGTCGCGGAGCATCGCGACGAGGGCCTCAAGGCCGCCCGCCATGTCGGCGAGGCCCTGGTAGAACCGTCCGGCGTCCGAGAGCTCCCAACGGGTGCCGTCCGGCAGCAGGCCGGTCACCAGCATCCCCAGGTCGGGGTCGCGTAGCGACAGGCCGGTGAGCGCGTGGTCGACGAGCAGCCCGGACGGCAGGTCGTCGCGCTCGACGGCCACGAACGCCGTCCCGGTCCGGCCGGCTCGCACCACGCCCGCGTCGATCAAGGAGGCGTCGAGCTCGGCGGCCGGCGCCGCGCCGCGGCGCGCGGGCAGGCGGCAGCCCGCGACGGTCACGTCGGCTACCCAGTTGCCGAGCACGGCGCCGCTGCCGGCCGTGCCCGGCGCAGCCATGAGCGCGGGGACGGGTGACCGGACGACGGGCCACGCCGTGCCGTCGTCGTCGATGACCAGAGGAGCTGGGCGGTCGAAGACGTCGCCCGCTGCGACGTACGAGGGCGGCGCAGGGGGCACCAGCAGGTCGTCCGCGGCCACGATCGGCATGTCCGCGAATCTCCGCGCGACGTCCGGGTGCCAGTGGTGCGCGCTCAGGGCGGACCGGAGCGGCTCGAGCTCGCCGGCGCCCAGCGAGAACGACGAGATCCGGCCGCCATCGTACGCGCGTCCGGGCAAGTCGAGCAGCATCTCGCGGACGAGCTCGACTTCGGCGCCCCACCCGTCGCCGCCGCGGCGCGCCTCGGCGACGGCCGCCGCGGGCAGCCAGGCGGCGCTCCCGTCGCCGTAGACCCGGTGCCAGCACAGGTACAGGCAGAAGTCCTCGACCGTGTCGCCGGCGACGAGCAGGAACGGCCTCGGCAGCGCCCTGTCATAGCTCCACGTCTGCAGCCCTGCCCCTGACCGCTCGAGCGGAGTCTCGGCCAGGGACGCGGGAGCGGCCCAAGCGGGCGCCCCCTGACCGGCGAAGGCGCCAGTGAGGCCGACGGAAGCGCACGCGTGGGCGTCCGTTGAAGGGTCGACCGAGTAGCGCACGACGATCTCGCCGGGCAGCCGCAGGCCGGGCGGTTCGGCCGCGCCCGACGCGCCGACGACGCCCAACCGGGCCTTGAGCAGCCGCCGGCGCCAGTGGTCCACCCCCAGCAAGTCCAGGTCGATCGACGGACGGCCGACGGCCTCCCGCGCTGCGTCGGCGGCGGTCGCAGGCGCCACTGGCCTCCCGGTCCCGTCCGTCGCCGGCTGCTGCGCGAGACGGCTGAGCGCCGTGAGCAGCGCTGGGAAATCCTGCTGGAGATGGTGCGCCGCGAGCGGCGGGTGGCTTGCCGTCCGCCGGGCGAAGGTAGGCAGGTCCGCACCGAGCATCTCAGGATCGGCCCGGCCGCCGACGCCCAACGTGCTCGCGGCGATCGCGTCGTCGTCGTCAGCCGCCGGCACGGAACCTCCCCGCCCGGCGCGAGCGACGAGCGCCCTGGCGGCGTCCGCATCCGCTTGCCAGAGCGACCCGAGCGTAGGCTGCCAGGGCAGCACGACGTCGGGATCGTAGGCGGCGGCGAGGCGGCGGAAAACCGGTAGGACGGCCTCGCCGCGTGTCGGGACGCACAGCATGTGGGCGCCGCCCCAGACCCGTCCGAACCACTCGAGCACGCGGTCGAGATCGGAGTCGGCACGTGCGCCGTCAGGTCCGGCCAGGTCGGGCAGGAGGACGACGGCGCGGGGGCTGCGGGCCGTGATGACGGCGTAGTCGGACCTCACGGGACCAATGTGCACCCTTCCGTAGTCGGCCGTGACCGCCTACGGCCTAGGCCAACCGTTCGCCGCCCG
>JALYMV010000352.1 GCA_030773575.1 Actinomycetota bacterium | reverse complement strand
ACGGTTCCGGCGGCCCTCGATCACCGCCTGAACGCCACCCGCGACCGGTCATGTGCCTGAGGCACACTCCCGGATCACCGTGCGGCGTCAGCCGGCGCCGACGACCCCCGGGCGACCGCGCGTACTTGCGTGGACCGGCACTAGCCGGCCCCAGGCCGCTCTGCGACAAGCAGGCTCTGGGTCGAGACCCCGACCTGTCCCCGGGCGTCGCCGAGGACGCTCGTGCACAGGCCGGTGCCGGAGGAGCTCAGGCGCGTCACCGCGTCCATCGACATCCACTCGCCCTCGGGCGGGCGCAGCAGGTGGATGCCGAGGTCGACGTTGACGAACGTGTGGCCGCTCCAGTCGAGCGCCGCCGAGACGCCGCTGGCCGCGTCGGCCATGACGAGCAGGCGCTCGAGCGGCGTGGGCGGCTCGCCGGCCACGAGCTGCGCGTTGAGCCGGGTCCACGCGTGGGCCGGCCCCGGGCGGTCGAAGACGCCGGCCACGAAGCGCCAGTCGAGCGCCCGGTGGTAGGCGACCTCGTCCGTCCAGAAGCTGAAGTCGCCCGGGCGGCCGTCGTCCGGGCCGGTTGCCGGTGGTTCCCCGGCGACCGAACCGGGCGGCAGCGGGACCTTCTCGGTGCGCATCCGCCAGGCGGTGGCGCGCA
Organism: Actinomycetota bacterium; assembly: GCA_030773575.1. Taxonomy (GTDB): domain Bacteria; phylum Actinomycetota; class Thermoleophilia; order Solirubrobacterales; family Solirubrobacteraceae; genus JACCYI01. The sequence continues at coordinate 3,857 of JALYMV010000352.1, read as the reverse complement.
TCAGGGCCGCGGCGTCGGAGCCGGCGTGGGCGAGGGTCAGCGTCGCCTCGAGCTGCTCCACGCGCCGCCCCGGCCGCAGCACGCGCGTCTCGATCCGCAGGGGGGTGATCGGGATCGGCCGCAGGATGTCGTAGCTCAGGCGGACGGTATGGCCGGCCTCGATCGCGCTCGCGCCCTCGATCGCCCGTGCGAGCAGGGCGGCGGGCGGGCCGGCGTGCTGGAGGCCCGGGTCCCACGGCCCGCGGGTGAGTGGGGTGGATGCGAAGCTCTCGCCGTCGGGCTCGTAGAAGGCGGCGGGGATCGGGCCCATTCCCGGGCAGCATGGCAGCCAAACCGCCAATCCGTCCGGCCGCAACGAGCAGGGCTTCAAGCGACTCGCCGCCCGCGTCGATAGAGGCGCAGATGGGCGGAACCAGCGCACCACACGGCGAAAAGGGAGCCCCGCAGCAGCGCATCAGCGTGCTCGTCGCCGACGACGACGCGACGATGCGCATGGCGCTCAGCGCGCTCGTCGCGAGCGACCGGACGCTCGAGCTCGTGGGGGTCGCCGCCGACGCCGACGAGGCCGTCGCCATGGCGCTGCGCTTCCAGCCCGACGTCTGCCTGCTCGACGTCGACATGCCCTTCGGCGGCGGCGTGGCCGCCACCCGCGGGATCGCCGTCTCCTCGCCGACGAGCCGCACGATCGCCCTCTCGGGCTCCGGCGAGCGCGGGGCGGTCGTCAGCATGCTGCAGGCCGGCGCCGTCGGCTACCTCGTCAAGGGCGCGCCCGTCGACGACCTGCTCGAGGGCATCCGCCGGACCGCCCGAGGCGAGCGGACGCTTTCCGCTGAGGTCGCCAACCAGGTCGCCGACGCGCTCACCGACCAGCTCGCCAGCCAGGAGGCGCAGGTCTCCCGCCAGTCGCGCGTCCGCCGCGAGCTTCGCCGGATCGTCGACCACGGCCTCATCGGCATCGTCTTCCAGCCGATCGTCGACCTCCGCTCGGGCCAGGCGAAGATCTTCGAGGCGCTCGCGCGCTTCGAGACGGAGCCGTACCGCACGCCCGACGTCTGGTTCGCCGAGGCCGGCGAGGTCGGGCTGCGGCCGGAGCTCGAGCTCGCCGCGCTGCGCGCCGCGCTCTCGCTCGCGCCGGCGCTGCCCGGAGGCGCCGCCCTCTCGCTCAACGTCTCGCCCGTCACGGTGCCCTCGCCGGCGCTCGCCCCGCTGCTGCGCCCGGTCGCCTCGCGCGTGATCCTCGAGATCACCGAGCACGCCCCCGTCGAGGACTACACCGTCCTCAGCGACGCGCTCCGCCAACTGCGCGACCTCGGTATGCGCCTGGCGGTCGACGACGCGGGCGCGGGCTTCGCCAGCCTCCGCCACATCCTCCGGCTCGACCCCGACCTCATCAAGGTCGACATGGCCCTGACGCAGGACATCGCGGGCGATCGCGCCTCGCGCGCCGTCACCCGCGCGCTCACCTCGTTCGCCGACGAGATCGGCGCCGTGGTGGTCGCCGAGGGCGTCGAGACGGCCGAGCAGGTCGCGGCGCTGCGCAGCCTCGGCGTGCACTACGGGCAGGGCTTCCACCTTGGGCGGCCGGTGGAGATGGCGCGGGCCTCGAGCGGCTCGCGCCTGCGCTAGCGCCAATCCCGGCAACTCCTGTCGGCTTTTGTAGGATCCCTGTCTCGCTGTCCTAACGAGGAGGTCCCCATGAGCGTCACGGATGAGCTGCTGCGCAACGCCGAGTCCTACGCCGAGAGCTTCGACAAGGGCGATCTGGCGCTGCCTCCCGGGCGAAAGGTCGCCGTCGTGGCCTGCATGGACGCCCGGCTGAACCCGTACGGCCTGCTCGGCCTCCAGGAGGGCGACGCCCATGTCATCCGCAACGCGGGCGGCGTGATCACCGACGACGAGATCCGCTCCCTCTCGATCTCCCAGCGGCTGCTCGGGACGGAAGAGATCATCCTCATCCACCACACGGACTGCGGAATGCTCACCTTCACCGACGACGAGTTCAAGCGCTCGGTCCAGGACGACACCGGCATCAAGCCCGAGTGGGCCGCCGAGGCGTTCCCCGACCTCGACGAGGACGTCCGCCAGTCCGTCGCCCGCATCAAGGCTAGCCCGTTCATCCCGCGCAAGGACAGCGTCCGCGGCTTCGTCTACGAGGTCGAGACGGGCAAGCTGCGCGAGGTGAGCTGAGCCGGCGGGCGAGCGGAGGGGGCGGGATTCGAACCCGCGGACGGGGGTCGCCCGTCTCCGGTTTTCAAGACCGGTGCATTCGACCGCTCTGCCACCCCTCCAGGCCGGCTCGCCGGCCGGCGCCAATCTTGCCGGGAACTGGGCCGGTCTGCGTTGAAGTCGCGGCGGGCCGAGCGGCTAAGGCTCGTCCGCCCAGATCGTCCAGTGGCCGGCCGAGACGTCGCGGATGGGACGTTGCGGGCGAAGTTCATGAGGCACCGGCGTGCCGTACGCGGTCGCGAACTCCAGCAGCTCATCGCGTGTATCGACCGAGGGAAGACCTAGCTGCGGTGCGCCCAGCAGGCAGATCGGCTGGGCGTACTCAGCGCGAAAGCCGTCGTAGTGCACCTCGAGGTTGCCGCGGCACCGGACCGCGCCGAGGACCGCGATCCGTGGGTCCTCGGTCATCTTGAAGTAGTCGCCGGCGACCGCGGACTCGACGTCGTGGAAGCAGTGGAATCCGCAGTGGCAGCCCGTGCCCGGCGCCGGATGCAGACCGATGTGGCACGTCGCGTGGACCTCGGCGTTTCCACGCCAGACATCGGCGCCCGTCCCCCACGGCCTGAGCTGGCCGCTCTCGACCAGCCACGAGCGGTAGCCGACGACGTAGTCGCCGAGGTCCGCCTCGCACCCCTGTTCCCGGCCGGACGCGGGCAACACGTCTCCGAGCTGCTCCAAGGCGTATTCGCACGGTGCGACACCGGGCGGGACGATCACCTCGACCGTCATGCCCGACATTCGAAGCCGCAGGAAGCATGGGCCGTCGGCATACGGCTCGCGCAGCTCGACACTGACGACACCCAGCTGCCTCAGTCGGTCGTGCGCGGAGTCCGGTTCACCCATCAGGCCGGAGCCTTCTCGGGCTCGTGCGCCGGCGTCGGCTCGCGGTCCGGCTCGGGGTCCGGCTCGCGCTCTCGGCGCTCCGGCGGCAGCTGTGAGGGGCGCTCCTTCGGAGCGACGGTGATCCGTCTGCTCGGCCCAGTCAAACCCATGCTGGTCTCCTCGCCTCGGTCTTGACCGACGCGTCGGTGTAGGGGATTGGTACACCACCGGGGGCCGGCCGTCGAGGAGGCCGTCGCAGGGGGATTCCGCCGAGGGCATCGCCTACGGCGGTGGCTAGCGCTCGACGCGCTCGAGGACGCCGAGCAGGTCGGTGACTCGGCAGACGAGCAGGCGCTCCTCGTCGACCTCGATCCAGGTGCCGGCCGCCGCCGGGAAGACGACGTGGTCGCCGGCCTTGACCGGCATGGCGACGCCGACGTGGGCCCACCAGTCGAGGCCCGGGCCGACGTCGAGCACGATGCCGTGCTGGGGCGGCGGCTCGTGGGTGCCGGGAGGGACGAGGAGGCCGGAGCGGCGCATCCGGTCGGGGTCGAGCTCCTTGATGACGACGCGGTCGAAGAGCGGCCGGAGGTGATGCTGCACTAGATGCGGCCCTCGGCGGCGCGCGCGGCGTCGAGCGCAGAGCGGGCCTCCGCGAGGCGGAGCGCCGACTGCAGCGCGGCGCCGACGTGCTCGGCGATCGCCTCGACGAGCCCGACGTCGTCCTCATCGAACGCGCCAGGTCGCGTCGCCTTCACCTGCGCCGCGCCCCACTGCGCGCCGGCCACCCGCACCGGCACGGCGATGCG
>JALYMV010000351.1 GCA_030773575.1 Actinomycetota bacterium | reverse complement strand
CGAAACGGATCCCGTAGCACTATCGCGGCTTGCGGGCCCGGATGATCGCCGAGGCCGCCGAGCGGTGCACCCGATGGGTCTCACGGATCTCGATCTCCGCCAGCCCGGCGTCGCGCAGTCCCCCCTCGTACTCGGCGCGGGTAAGGGCGCCGGCGATGCAGCCGGTCCAGGCCGCCATGTCCGCCGGGGTCGCTTCGTCCATGTCCCGTCAGCGATGACGTCGGACCTCAACCGGCGACGCGACATCCTGATTGTGGGCGTTCACGTCCTCGATGGCGTAGACGGTGTCGATCGCCGACAAGGCTGCACCGAGCGCGTGCTCGACTCCGGTCGCAGCACCGTCGTGCCGTCGAGTATCTGCCACGCGTTCGCGAGGCAGCGCTTCGCGTCGACCAGCGACTCAACGATCTCCTGCCACTCGGGATTCTCCAAGGCGTTCCTCCTCTGGTCGTGGGGATACTCGCTTGCGGACCTGCCGGATCTCGCTCTCGATGTCGAGGCCGCCACGGCCGCGCCACTCGTTGATGACGTGCGTGTAGGTGTCGAGCATCGTCGCGGTCCTATCGCCTTAGTTGCTCGGCGATCTCCGCTATCGAGAGCTTCTTCTCGGCGATCCGCAGTGACGCCCAGGTGTGCCGGAGGTCGTACGGCCGTTTGCTCGGCAGTGCGACGTTCTCCGCCGACGGGACGTAAATCCGGCGGCGCCACGTGCGGTAGTGCTCGTCGAGCCACAGGCCGCCATGTAGCCCGTGCGGAAACACGAGCTGGTCGTCGGCCGGGTCACCGCGCTCGCGGCGGAAGGCCGCGAGGTCCTCCTGGAGGGGGCCCAGGAGATCGACGGTGCGGCTGCGCTTGCGGGAGCGCTTGCGGTTCTTGAGGCGGTCGAGCTCGCCGTCGGCATTCGCCAGCTCGACGACGAGCGTGTTCTCGCGGGCGGCGTACCAGTGCAGCGCCAGCGCCTCCTGCGGGCGCAGCCCGGTGTACGCGATTAGCCGGACCAGCATCGCGGTGCGCAGGTACCCGCGGGCCTCCAGGTTCGCGGCCAGCCGCTCGACTTGCAGCGGGGTCAGCGGGTGAGCTCGCGCGAAGGTGGCGGCGAGGGCTTCTGGACCGCCTTGAAGGGGTTGTACGGAACCTCCCCGTACTCGAGCGCGTCGCGGAGAACGCGCTGGAGCATCGCCATCGTCTTGACCACCGACTGCGGACCGACGCCGGCGGCCAGCAGCTCGCCGCGAAAGGCGACCACCTTGCGCGCGTCGATGTCGCGCAGCGGGTACGGACCGAGGCGCGCCGCGGCGTTCGCCTCCCAGAGGTAGCGGTAGGTCTTCAGCGTCGAACGCTTGAGCTCGACCATTCCGTGGCTCAACCACCACTCTTCGAAGAAATCCGCGAGCGTCCGCTTGCCGGCCCGCTCCTGGCGCAGCTCCTCGGGTCGCCATCGCTTCGCGCTGCGCCGCTTCGCCTTGTAGTCGAGCGCGTCCTGGAGCGTGTCGAACGTGCGTCGTGGCTTGCGGCCGTCGGGCTCCTTCCACCGCACCGTGAAGGTCTCGGCGACGGAGCCGTCCGGGGCGGGTCGATCGTCGAACGTCGATGCCGCGGTGGACCGGGTGCGGCGTCATGACGCACCTCCGCGCTCTGGGAGCGGCAGGCGCGCCGGCGTGCGCTCGAAGCGACGGCGACGCGGCCGTGGCACCTCGGGCAGCACGGCTGCCGACGTCTCGACGGCCCTGGCGGCCACCGCCCGCGACCGCCACCACTCCGCCGCATCACATACGAGCACGCGCAGCCCGCAGGCGCGGCTGGCGCGCAGCTCGCCCCGTGCGATCGCTCGGCGCACCGACCGCGGATCCACGTGCAGGCGCTCGGCGATGTCCTTCGCACACAGCACCTCGTGCAGCTCAAGGTCGTCGAAGGGCGTCGGGACCATGTCCCCTATGTCGCGCGAGCCGCCGGGAGCCCCAGTGCGAATTGCCATTGCTACTACGTCGCGCGAGCGACCAATCACCCCCCCTGCTAGTTCTCAGAAGGGGTCGCGAAGCCGCTCCCTCTGGGACCGAAAGGGACCCAAAAAGGACCCACGAGGTGGATCGAGCGGTCAACGAGAAGCGAGGCGGGAAACAAAAACCCCGCCTGAGCGGGGAGTTCCGATGAAGCCCTCTGCCGGACTCGAACCGGCGACCCCTTCCTTACCATGGAAGTGCTCTACCAACTGAGCTAAGAGGGCGGGGGCCGACAGATTAGCCCGTCCGCGTGCGGGACCCGACCGCCAGCTCAAGCGGGAGCTGCGGTCGCCAATCGCTTGGTCGTGGCCCGCCCCGTGCTCCCGTTCCGGCTGCCCTCGCTCGTCCTCTGCCTTACGAGATCTTCATCCCGCTGATCGCCCGCGCCACGACGAGCCGCTGGATCTCGCTCGTGCCCTCGAAGATCGTGTAGATCTTGGAGTCGCGGTGCATCCGCTCGACGGGGAACTCGCGGGTGTAGCCGTTGCCGCCGAGGATCTGGATCGCTCGCTCGGTGGTCCAGACGGCGACCTCGCCGGCCTTGAGCTTCGACATCGAGCCCTCGGCGTTGTTGAACGGCTTGCCGGTGCGGCCCATCCAGGAGGCGCGCCAGACGAGCAGGCGGGCGCAGTCGATCTCCATCTTCATGTCGGCGAGGGTGAAGGCGATCGCCTGGTTCTCGATGATCTTCTTGCCGAACTGCTCGCGCTCCTTTGCGTACTCGAGCGCGTACTCGTAGGCGGCGCGGGCGATGCCCAACGCCTGCGCTCCGACGGTCGGCCGCGACACCTCGAAGGTCGACATGGCCGCCTGCTTGCGCGCCTTGGTCCCCTCGCGCGCCCGCGCGAGCCGTTCGTCGAGCTTCTCCTTGCCGCCGAGCAGCTGACTCCCCGGGATCCTCACGTCGTCCAGGAACACGTCGGCGGTGTGCGACGCCCGCAGGCCGTGCTTCTTGACCTTCGTCCCCATCTCGAGGCCGGGGGTGTCGGGGCCGAGGACGAACGCCGCCTGGCCGCGGGAGCCGAGCTCGGGGTCGACGGAGGCCACGACCACGTGCACGTCGGCGATCCCGCCGTTGGTCGCCCACGCCTTCTGGCCGTTCAACGTCCAGGTGTCCGAAGCCGAGTCGTACTTCGCGCGCGTGCGCAACGACGACACGTCCGACCCCGCGTCCGGCTCGCTCACGCAGAACGCGCCGACCTTCGGGTCGTCGGGCGTGCCGTAGCACTGCGGGACCCACTCGCCCATCTGCTCAGGCGTGCCGGACGAGAAGATGCCGGCGACGGCGAGCGTCGTGCCCATGATCGCCATGCCGATGCCCGCGTCGCCCCAGAAGAGCTCCTCGTTGACGATCGGGAAGGTCAGGCCGGACTCGTCGGCCC
>JALYMV010000350.1 GCA_030773575.1 Actinomycetota bacterium | reverse complement strand
CGCGCCCGCGCGCCAGTCCGCCTGAACCGCTTCCCCGCACCCGGCGCCGATGCTACGCTGGCCGCTCTTCGAGGAGGTGCAACGCGTGGAGCTGCTGGAGCATCAGATCCCTGTCGGGCCCGTCGTCCATGACGTCGACACGGACGAGCGCGCCGCGCGCCGCACGCTGCGCGACCAGATCGCCAAGCTCGAGCGCGACCTCGGCGCCGCCGTCTGCGCCGCCTATCCGCGCCTGCCGACCGAGCCGGTCGGCGTCCGCCACGCCGGCCCGCGGATGCTCGGCCTCGGCGAGCTCGAGGCGCTGCGCGACGACCTCGCCGAGCGCATGCGCGAGCTGCGCGCCGGCGCCGCCGTGATCGCCGAGCGCCAGGAGGCCAAGCGCCTGCTGATCGAGCAGATGCTCCTCGCGCCGGGCGAGCACAAGTGGGTCCGGGTGACCAACGAGGACATCGGCCAGCCCGGCTGCAAGAACTGGCACGTCCGCCCCCGGCTCGGCCTGATCGGCATGCTGGCCGGCTGGTGGCACGTCAAGATCTCCTCCGGTTGTCCCTTAGCCGGGGGGTCGCGGCTCCGGCCGTGACCCCGCCCCGTCGCCACTAGCCGGAACGCATGGGCAGGCGTAGCCGCAAGCAGCGCGCCGAGGGCGCACGCCCTGCGGCCGCCGCGCCGCCCGGGCCCGCTCGGAGCCCGCTGCGCGCCGCCGGCGACGAGCGCCCGAAGGCGCCGTGGCACCCGTTCCCGCTCGTCGAGCTCTGCGTGCTGATCGGCATCGTGCTGATCGTGCTCGGCTTCGTCTGGCGCAACGACGACCGCGGCCCGATCCTGCTCGTCTGCGGCATGGCCCTGGCGTCGCTCGCCGGGGTCGACACCGCCGTGCGCGAGCACTTCGCCGGCTTCCGCTCGCACTCGACGCTGCTGGCCGGCGTGCCCGCGATCATGGCGGCCGGGGCCGTCTACTTCGCCCGCGGGCCCATCATCGTGCTCCTCATCGCCGCCGTGGCGGTCTTCGCCGGCGCGTTCGCCGCCTTCCGCCGCGCCTTCCAGCGCCGGTCCGGCGGCATCTCGTTCCGCTGACCGCCGGCCGTCCTAGAGTTCACGCGCCCGTGTCCGAACCGAAGCGCATGCAGCTCACCGGGCTGCACCACCTGACGGCGATCTGCCGCGACGCCGACCGCACGGTCGCCTTCTACCGCGACCTGCTCGGCCTCGCCGTCGCCCACGACGGGGCCTCCGACGACGACCCGGGCGCCCGCCACGTCTGGTTCGGCACGGGCCCCGGGCTGCTGATCTCCTTCCTGCACTACCCGCAGATGCCGGAGGGCGTGGTGGGCATCGGCTCAACCCACCACTTCGCCCTCGCGGTCGAGTCGGCCGAGGAGCTCGAGGCCTGGCGCGACTACCTGCGCGGTCACGGCGTGGAGTGCACGGACGTCCTCGACCGGGGCGGCGCGTTCCGCTCGGTCTACGTCCGCGACCCCGACGGTCACATCGTCGAGATCGCCACCCGCGGGCCCGGGTTCTCGTAGCCCGCCGCGTCGGCGCGCGCGCCGGCCTCGAGGCGGGAGGCGAGCGCCTCGCGCTGGCGCTCGGTCATCGTGCCCACGGTCTTGGTCTCCGTCATGGGGATCGCAGCCAGGAAGCGGCGGCAGCGCTGGCGGCCCCAGCGGTGCTGGCTCATCAGCAGCTCGGAGATGGCCATCGACTCGGCCTCCCAGGGGCACCTGCGCACCACCTCGGCCACCGTCAGCTCGCCATCACCCACCCGCCGCTTGAGCTCGGCCCGGGCCAGTCGGACCCGGTTCGCCTGCTTGAGCGCGCGCATGTGCTGCGGCGCCGGCTGCGTCGCCGTGTGCAAGTTCCTTACCTCCCCGTGGCGCGCCGTCGTCGGCGCGCCGGATGTCCCGTCGTTGATCAGTTCCCCGGCAACGCGTCCAGCCGGCACCGGCCCCGGAACCCGGTGGCTTGGTGGCCCTGCTGAGTCGTCCCCGCTCCCCTCGGGCCGGCCGCTCGGCGTCCGGCCCGGCGGCAACGGTAGACAACGGTTCGCGGAAGGGTCAACGGTCATTCGTCCACCCCTTCGCAAAGAGCAGTCTTTTTCGGAGATCGGCTACCGGGCGGTCGCCGCGGGCAGCGCCCCGTGCTCGGCCTCGAAGGCGACCTTGACCGTGGCGAAGGCCTCGAGCGCCCGGTCGAGCGTCTCGCGGTCGTGCGTCGCCATGACGCTCGTGCGCAGCAGCGCGCCGCCCGGCGGGACCGCCGGATGCAGCGCGACGTTGACCACCACGCCGGCGTCGTAGAGCGCGCGCCACAGCAGCACGGCCTTCCAGTCGTCGCCCACCAGGACCGGCACGATCGGCGTCGCCACCGTGCGGCCGTCGGGCAGGACGGTCGGCTCGACCACGTGGAAGCCGAGCGCGTGCAGGCCGTCGTTGAGGTAGGCGGCGTTGTCGAGCACGCGCTCGAAGAGCGGCGGGCCGTCGGCCGAGCGCACGACGCGCAGCGCGGCCAGCGCGGCGCCCACCGCGGCCGGCACGGCGGCCGCCGTGAACACGAACGAGCGCGACTGCACGCGCAGGAAGTCGATGACCTCATGGGAGCCGGCGAGGAAGCCGCCGCAGGACGCGAGCGACTTCGAGAAGGTCCCCATCCGCAGGTCGACCTGGTCCTCGACGTCGAAGAGCTCGGCCGTCCCCGCACCGCGCGCGCCGAGCACGCCCGCCGCGTGCGCCTCGTCGACCATCAGCCGCGCGCCGTGGGCGCGGCAGAGCTCGGCGATGCGGGGCAGGTCGGCGACGTCGCCCTCCATCGAGAAGACGCCGTCGACGACCACCAGCACGCCGCCGCCGTCCTGGGCCGCGCGCTCGAGCGCGCGCTCGAGCTTGTCGAGGCGGCTGTGGCGGAAGGCGCGCAGCTTGGCCCGCGAGAGCAGGCAGCCGTCGAGGATCGAGGCGTGGTCGCCCGAGTCGGCGATCACCGTGTCGCCCGGGCCGAGCAGGGCGCCCAGCGCGCCCAGGTTGGCCTGGTGGCCCGTCGTGAACGCGATCGCGTCCTCCGTGCCCATCCACTCGGCGAGCTCGCGCTCGAGCTCGAGGTGCAGGTCGATCGTCCCGTTGAGCAACCGCGACCCCGTCAGCCCCGTCCCGTAGCGCTCGAGCGCGGCGCGGGCGCCGGCCATCACCCGCGCGTCGCCCGTGAGGCCGAGGTAGTTGTTGGAGCCGAGCATGATCCGCTCGTCGCCTTCCATGGTCACGACCGGGCCGGCGGGCCCCTCGATCGGCCGGAAGAACGGCATCAGGTCGGCCTCGCGGGCGGCCTTGAGCTGCTCTGCGCGCTCGTGGCCGCGGACCTTGGCGAACACGTCGATGGCGGCGGTGGGTCCCATAGAGTGCGCGTCCATGTCTGGAGTCTCGATCCGGCCGGTCTCCACGCGCCGTGACCTCGGCGCGTTCGTCAAGCTCCCGGGCCGTCTTTACAGTAACGAGCGCAACTGGGTCGCTCCGTTGCAGTTCGAGCGCCGCCAGTTTCTCGATCGCTCGAAGAACCCCTACTTCCACCACGCCCGCGCCGAGTACTTCCTCGCCGAGCGCGACGGCCGTGTCGTCGGGCGGATCACCGCCCAGGTCGACGAGCGCTTCCAGGAGGTCCAGAAGTCGCGCGCCGGGCACTTCGGCTTCTTCGAGAGCGAACGTGACCCGGAGGTGGCGGCCGCCCTGCTCGGGGCCGCGCAGGCCTGGCTGACCGCGGAGGGCTGCGACACGATGGTCGGACCGCAGGACTTCACCATGAACGACGAGTGCGGCCTGCTCGTCGAGGGCCACGAGCGCCCGCCGATCGTCGGCACGGGCTGGCATCACCCCTACTACCAGGATCTCCTCGAGGGCGCCGGGCTGTCGAAGGCGATGGACCTCTACATGTGGGAGCTCCACATCGAGGGGCGCGAGAAGGTGCTGCCGATCATCTGGGAGCTCGCGGCGAAGCTCGAGCCCGAGCACGGCATCACGATCCGCCACGCCTCCAAGCGCGACCTCGACGCCGAGATGCGGCGCTTCGTCTCCATCTACAACGTCGCGTGGGAGCGCAACTGGGGCTTCTCGCCGCTGACGGAGGCCGAGATCGCCCATGCCGCCAAGACGCTCAAGCCGATCCTCGACGAGAACTGGATGATGTTCGCCGAGAAGGACGGCGAGGCGGTCGGCGTCGCGGTCACCGTCCCCGACTTCAACCAGGTCCTGCACCGGATCGACGGCCGGCTGCTGCCGTTCGGCTGGGCCAAGCTGCTGCGCCACCGCAAGGACATCGACCGGGTGCGCGTCGGCTTCCTCGGCGTGCGGCCCGAGTGGCAGCACGCGGGCGTGGCGGCCGGGCTCTACAAGGAGCACTTCGACATGGCCGCCGTCACGCCGCAGAGCTGGGGCGAGATGGGGTGGATCCTCGAGACGAACGACGGGATGAACCGGGCGATGGAGGCGATGGGCGGGCGCATCGTGCGCCGCTACCGCCTCTACGAGCGCCCGCTCTCGCCGAAGGAAAGCTGACCGGAACCCGGCTCGGGGGTTGGTGTACGTTCTCTCTGAGTCATGCAGACCATGCAGCGCACCGCAGAGCTCAAGGCGTCGCCGCCGATGTTCGACTCTCCCATGCTCGACCGCTTCACGCGCGTCCATCCCGCCGTGCCGGTCGTCCTCTTCGTCCCCGTCATCCTCCTGCTCGCGGCGACCGGCTTCGAGCGGTCCGGAGCCTTTGCCATGACCGGCTGGATCGCCGGCGGCTATCTGTTCTGGACGCTGACGGAGTACTGGCTGCACCGCACGGTCTTCCACTTCGAGCCCCAGCACCCGCTCGGCGCGCGGCTGCACTGGATGATCCACGGCGTCCATCACGACCACCCGAACGACCCGCTCCGGCTCGTGATGCCCCCGTCGGCGAGCATCCCGCTCGCGCTGCTCTTCTGCGGCCTCTTCTGGCTCGTCCTGGGGCCGGCCGTCGCGCCCGCCTTCGGCGCCGGCTTCCTGGCCGGCTACCTCGCGTACGACATGCTCCACTACCACGTCCACCACCACCGGCCGCGGACCGTGGTGGGCCGCAGGCTGCGCGAGCTCCACATGCGCCACCACTTCCAGGATCACGAGCGCGGCTTCGGCGTCAGCGCCCCGTACTGGGACCACGTCTTCGGCACCCCGCCGCGGCGCCGCACGCGCTGAGGGCCGGGGGCGTCCGTCGGCTGAGTTCGTCATGCTGTCGGGCGTGACCGAGCCAGCGCAGTCCAGGATCGAAGTCGTCGACGGCGAGCCGGTGACCGGCAGCGCCGTGGAGCCGGTCGCGCCGGCCGGTGCGCTCGAGGTCCACACCCGCCAGGTGGCGGCGCTGGCGGCCACCGGCTTCGTGGCCGGCGCGGCGACCGCGGCCCTCGTCGGC
>JALYMV010000349.1 GCA_030773575.1 Actinomycetota bacterium | reverse complement strand
GTCCGTCGCTGCGCGACCGCGGCGTCGCCGCGGGGCGCCGGGCCCTTCGGCTCATCGGGCGCCTGGACCGGTGGAGCTTCACCCGCTGGGGCAAGCGCATCCTCGTGCTGCCCATCGGCGAGCGGTTCGCGGTGATCTCGCTGACCGTCGCGTTCGCCACCCCGCGGACCACCTTCGTCGTCCTCCTCGCCTGGGGCGGCCTGGCCGCCGCCTATGCCGTGCTGGGCCGCACCCTGCGGTCGGTGGCCCGATGAGCACTGTGCGCGTCTACCGCGACGACGGCCCGCTCGCCGAGCTCATCGGCGCGCGCCTCGGCCGCCCGGTGCCGCTCGGCGAGGTCCCGCTGGCGGTGCTCGGCGTCACGCTGATGGGGCTGGTCCTCGCGGCCGCCGGCCGCCCGCTGCCCGAACTGGCCGTCGGTGCCGCCGTGGCGGGCAGCGTGGTGCTCGCCGCCGCCGGGGCGCACCGTCCGCACAGCGGCCGCTTCGCCTGGCTCGTGCCCCCGCTGCTGCGGCTGCTCGAGTACGCCTTCCTCATCCGGCTGACCGTCCTCGCCGACCCCGACGCCCTCCCGCTGTGCTTCGCGCTGCTGTCGGCCCTCGCCTTCCACCACTACGACGTCGTCTACCGGCTGCGCCAGCAGGGCTCGGCGCCGCCCGCCTGGATCCAGGCCGTCGGCGGCGGCTGGGAGGGCCGTCTGATCGTCGGCGCGCTGCTGGCGGCGCTCGGCGCCCTCGGCCCGGGGATGCTCGTCGCCGCGGTGGCCCTGGGCGCCGTCTACGTCGGCGAGAGCACGATCAGCTGGACGCGCTACTCGCGCGCCGAGCGCCCGGCGATCATCGACGAGGAAGAGGCGCAGGACGAGTGATCGCTTGCCGCTGCTAGCGCGGATGGTCGCCTTCCCGCTGAGCGTCGACGTCCGCGGCGGGGCGGTCAGCGGCCTCGGCGAGCTCCTCGCCGACCACCGGATCTCCCCCGGCGGGCACGTCGCCGTTGCGGTGGGCGAGGGCCTCGGGCAGGAAATCCAGGCCGTCCTGCGGCCCGCGCTGTCCGAGGGCGAGTTCTTCGAGGTCAGCGGAGGGACGGTCCAGGCCGCGCAGGCGCTCGCGGCCTCCCTGCGCGAGGGCTCCTACGACGCGGCGGTCGGCATCGGCGGCGGCCGGACGCTCGACGTGACGAAGTACGCGGCCAGCGTGACCGGGCTGCCGCTGGTCACCGTCGCGACGAGCCTCGCCCACGACGGGCTCGCCTCGCCCGTGGCGTCGCTCGAGCACGGCGACCACAAGGGGTCCTTCGGCGTCCACACGCCGCTCGCGGTCGTCGTCGACCTCGACTACGTCCGGCGCTCCCCGCGCGACCAGCTGCGCTCGGGCCTCGGGGACGCGCTGAGCAACCTCAGCGCCCTCGCCGACTGGGAGCTCGCCAGCCGCGAGCGCGGCGATCCGGTGGACGGCCTGGCGGCGGCGCTGGCGCGGTCGGCCGCTGAGTCGCTCCTGCACCAGAGCGCCCCGCTGGACGACGAGTCGTTCCTCACGACGCTCGCCCACGGGCTCATCCAAGGGGGGCTCTCCATGGCGGTGGCGGGCAACAGCCGCCCCTGCAGCGGGGCGTGCCACGAGATCTCCCACGCCATCGACGCCCTGCACCCCGGGCGGGGCAGCCACGGCGAGCAGGTCGCCGTCGGGATGCTCTTCGCCTCCTTCCTGCGTGACGACCCTCGGTTCGAGGTCCTCGACGCCTGCCTGCACCGGTACGGCGTCCCGCGCGTGCCCGCCGACCTCGGGCTGACCCGTGAGGAGTTCGCGGCGGCCGTCCTGCGGGCACCGTCGACGCGCCCCGACCGCTACACGATCCTCGAGCACCTGGCGATGGACGGGGCCCGGGTCCTGGACCGCATCGACGCGTTCGTCGAGGCCGTCGGCGCCGGCCGCGAGGCCAACGGCGCCACGCCCGCTCCGGCCGGCCCGCGGGCCGACGGAATATCCTCACCGCGATGACCGGTGCCTGCATAGGGGCGGTGGCGCCGCGGCCACCGGGCTTCGCCGCGCCCGGAGAGGGCCGGCCCGCCCCGTGAGCACGCTCGCCGCCCCGCGCCGGCAGGACGACGAGTACGCCGAGCGCCACGTCTACGAGCCGCACCGCGTCGGGCTTCCGCCGATCGGCTCCTACCTGCGCCAGCTCTGGCAGCGGCGGCAGTTCGCGCTCGAGATGTCGCGCACCACCCTGCGCGCCCAGCACTTCAAGACCGCGCTCGGCCAGCTCTGGCTGATCCTCAACCCGGTCCTGCTGACCTTCATCTACTTCCTGCTGGTCAACATCCTGCGCGACGGCACCCGGGGTACGGAGTTCTTCGCCCACCTCATGGCGGGCCTGTTCGCGTTCAACCTGGTGAGCAACTCGGTCACGCAGGGCGCCAAGTCGGTGGTCAGCGGCGGCCGGCTCATCCTCAACACGGCGTTCCCGCGCACGCTGCTGCCGATCTCGTCGGTCATGACCTCCTGCATCCGCTTCCTGCCGACCATGGCGGTCTACGCGGTGGTCCACGTCATCGCCGACCTCCCGCTGGGCGCCCACCTGCTCTGGCTCGTCCCGATCCTCGGCCTCCTGCTGGTCTTCGCCGCCGGGGTGGCGATGCTCGTCGCCGCGCTGCAGGTCTACTTCCGCGACATCAAGGACTTCCTGCCCTACCTGATGCGGATCTGGCTCTACGGGTCGCCCATCCTCTACTACCTCTCCGAGGTCCCCGAGCGCTTCCGCCCGATCATCGACGCCAACCCGCTCACGCCGCTGCTGGCGGCCTGGAGCGACGTGCTCAACCGCGGGATCGCGCCGAGCGCCGGGCTGCTGGCCTGGGGCGCGGCGTGGGCGCTCGGTGCGCTCGTCGTCGGCGGCCTGTTCTTCATGTCCCGGGAGCGTGAGTTTGCCGTCCGCCTCTGAGAACCCCGCCGCGGTCGTCGACGCGAGCGCCCCGGCCGCCCGCGAGCCGGCCATCCGCGTGCAGGACGTCTCGGTGACCTACCGGACGACGTCGGAGCGCAAGCCGACCCTCACCAAGACGGTGGTCCGGCTGGGCCGCCGGGAGCGCACCGTGCGGGAGATCCGGGCGGTCCGCAACGTCTCCTTCGAGCTCGAGCGGGGCAAGGTGCTCGGCGTGGTCGGCGTCAACGGCGCCGGCAAGTCGACGCTGATGCGCACGGTGGCGGGGATCCTGCCGCCGACCTCCGGCCGGGTCGAGGTCCACGGCAAGGTCAGCACGCTGCTCGCGCTGGGCGTCGGCTTCAACCGCGAGCTGACGGGCCGCGAGAACGTGGTGCTCGGCGGGCTCGCCGCCGGCCTGAGCCGCGAGCAGCTCGCCACCAAGTACGACGAGATCGTCGAGTTCGCCGAGCTCGGCGACTTCATGGACCTGCCGATGCGGACCTACTCGTCGGGCATGTACGGCCGGCTGGCCTTCTCCGTCGCCATCAACATGGATCCCGACATCCTCCTCATCGACGAGGCCCTGTCGGTTGGCGACGCGCGCTTCAAGCGCAAGTCCTTCGACCGGATGCGCGCGCTGTGCGCGGAGGACCGGACGATCCTGCTGGTCAGCCACGCGCTGCGCAGCATCCGGCAGCTCTGCGACCAGGCGATCTGGATCCACGGCGGCGAGCTCAAGATGCGCGGCGAGCCCGAAGAGGTGATCGAGGCCTACCGGACCTTCTTGGACATCAAGGAGGACGAGGTCACCGAGGAAGACCTTTGAGGCACTCGGGAGCGGCCCATACGCGCCACGACGCGTTCTCGTACAGCGGGCGGTAGGCCGGCGGCGGCGCGACCCGCGGGAAGTTCTCCCGGTAGACCCGGCGCGCGAGGCGGGTGCGCCGGGGCACGAGCAGCAGCTCGCCGAGCGGGCTGGCGGCGTTCTTGACCGTGCCGACCGACCCGGGCGGCCCGTTCAGCCAGTAGCGGACGTGCGGGATCGGCCGGTAGTCGGCGGTCGACAGCGGCGCGCAGCGCGCGAAGGCGCCGGCGACGGCCGGAGCCTGCGAGACGTCGCGGAGCTGCGCGAACAGCGCGCCGTCGAGCGCGAGGCGGCGGTCGAGCCCCTGCAGCATCTTCGCGTGCCAGGGCAGGAAGGCGATCGAGAGCCCGAGCGCCAGGACGCCCGCCGCCCGCCACCGGTTCCGCGACCTGCCTGGCGGCAGCAGCAGCCAGCCGCACACCGCGAGGCCGTAGAAGAGGGCCAGCAGGATCGACGGGGTGCGGACGTAGCGCCCGATGAGCGGCAGCCCGAACACCGGCCCGACCGCGAACACCGCGGTCATCGCCAGCACGACGACCAGCGGCAGCACGGCCCGCCGGCGCGCGTGGTGCCAGGCGAAGGCGAGGCCGATCGGGATGCCGACCACCAGCGGCTCGCGCAGCGTGAAGCCGTAGTACTGCGCCGTCCAGAACGGGACCTGGTCGACCCGCCGACGCCGCCCGGCGTCCTCAGCGAGCCCGGCGGTCCCGTGCAGCGAGTGCAGGAGGTCGCCGGTCACCAGCCAGTCCATGAGCGCCCAGAGCGCAGGCGCCAGCGCCGCGAGCCCGATCAGCAGCGGCAGCCGGCGGCACTCGGTCGAGCGCCACAGGTACAGGACATAGAGGCCCGCGAGGACCCACGCCTCGGGCCGCAGCAGACCCGCGAGGGCCAGGAGCCCGAGCACCGCCGGCCCCCGCCGGGGCCGCCCGGCTTCGAGCAGCACCGCCCCGAGGATGAGCGCGGCGAAGGGCACGTCCTGGTAGGCGAGCAGCGCGTCACGCTCGAGGGCCGGGCGGGTGAGTGCGACGAGCGCCGTGATGACCCCGACCCACGGGGAGAACAGCACGGCGCCGAGGCGGTAGGCCAGCCAGACCACCGCGCCGAAGCACAGGAGGATCGCCGCGATCGCGGCCTGATCGGCGCCGTCGCCGAACGGCAGCGCCAGCGAGCTGGCCGCGATCTGCAGTGGATGGGGCGTGGGGGCGAAGTCGGCGAGGAACTCGGGCCGGTGGCCCTGCCAGAGGTCGCGCGCCCACAGCAACGCGTACCGGGTGTCGTAGTTGACGTGGGTCGGGTCGTAGACGAGGCGCAGGCCGCCGGCGACGCCCACGATCGTCGCCGCCCCGGGCAGAGCCCTCCCCAACCGGCGGCGTCCGGCGCGGCGCGGCGCGCCCGACTCGGGCGTGGGG
>JALYMV010000348.1 GCA_030773575.1 Actinomycetota bacterium | reverse complement strand
GCCACCACGACCGCCGACAGGCCACCGGCACCGACCTGACCGGCGCTCCGCGCACCGTCCCGGATCTCGACGGAGCCGAACGCGCCACCAACGCCATCAGCCGCCGTTACTGACGCAGGCTCCTAGGCGCGGGTGAAGCGGCGCCCCGCGACGGGCGAGGCGTCCTCGTCGAGCGCGACACGCCGGTCGGGCCCGGGGATCACGTCGAGCTTGAGCGCCTCGTCCATGGCGTCGGCCTCGGCGCGCTGCTTCTCGGCCTCGAGCTTGGCGAGCCGCTCGGGGGTGAGCTCGCCGGCGTTCTCCTCCTCGATCCGCTGCAGCCACTCCGCGCCCGCGGCCTGCTCGGCGGCGTCGACATCGATCTGCTTCGTCTGCGTGTACTTGTCGATCTCGAGGAAGAGCTCGTCGACCAGGCGCTCGGTCGGGACCTTCTTGAGCGCCTTGCCGCGGGAGAAGATGAGCCCCTCGTTCTTGGCGCCGGTGATGCCGAAGTCGGCGTGCGAGGCCTCGCCGATGCCGTTGACCGCGCAGCCGAGCACGGCGACCTCGATCGGGTCGGGGTAGGCCTCCAGCCGGCGCTCGATGTCGGCGACGACGGTGTCCATGTCGAACTGCAGGCGGCCGCAGGTCGGGCAGGCGATCAGCACGGGGCCGCGCTCGCGCAGCTTGAGCGCCTTGAGGATCTCCCAGCCCACCTTGACCTCCTCCTCCGCGTGGAAGGTGGAGAGCGAGATGCGGATCGTGTCGCCGATCCCGTCGGCGAGCAGCGTGCCGAGGCCGACCGCCGACTTCAGCGAGCCCGACCACTTCGTGCCCGCCTCGGTGATGCCGAGGTGCAGCGGGTACGGGATGCGCTCGGAGAGCAGGCGGTTGGCGGCGATCGTGTTCGGCACGTTGGTCGACTTGATCGAGACCTTGAAGTCCTCGAAGCGCAGGCGCTCCATCAGCTCGACGAACTCCACGGCGGCGGTGACGAGCGCCTCGACCGGGTTCTCGCGCTCGAGCGCGTGCAGGTGCTTGGGCAGCGACCCGGAGTTGACGCCGATCCGCATCGGCGTGCCGGCGGCCTTCGCGCGGTCGGCGACCTCGGCGACCTTCTCCGGCCCGCCGATGTTGCCCGGGTTCAGGCGGATGCAGTGCGCGCCCGCGTCGATCGCCTTGAGCGCCAGCGTGTGGTTGAAGTGGATGTCGGCGATGATCGGGATCGGGGACTCGACCACGATCGTCTTGAGCGCCTCAATGTCCTTGTCGCGCGGCACGGCGACGCGCACGATGTCCGCCCCGGCGTCGGCGACCTTGCGGATCTGATCCATCGTCGCCGTCAGGTTCGCGGTCTCCGTCTTGGTCATCGTCTGGACGACGACGGGCGCACCCCCGCCGATCTGCACCCCGCCGACGTTCACGCTTCGCTGAGAGGCCATGTCCCTCCAGTCTACGAGCGCCGCGCGAGGCCGGATCCCCCGCCGCCGATGACGTTGGGGACGGGCGCGCCGGCGGCGTAGGCGCGCAGCTGGTCGCCCGCGAGCCGAAGGGCGGCACGCTCGGCCCGCGGCGTGTCGCCGGCGACGTGCGGCGTGATGAGGACGCCGGGCGCCCGCCACAGGGGATGGCCCGGCGGGAGGGGCTCGGGGTCGGTGACGTCGAGCGCCGCCCGCAGGCCGCGGGAGCGGACCGCGTCGAGCAGGGCCTCCGTGTCCACCACCGTCCCGCGCCCGGCGTTGACGACCAGCGCCCCCTCGGGAAGGCGGCCGAGCACGCCGGCGCCGACCATGCCCCGGGTGTCGGGGGTCTCCGGCAGCAGCACGACGAGGACATCGGCGCGCGGGAGGAGCGCCGGCAGCTCGACTGCGCCGTGGACGCCCGCTCGGGGCGTGCGCGCGACCCGGATCACCTCCACCCCGAACGGCCCGAGCCGCTCTGCGACCGCCCCGCCGATCGAGCCGGCACCGAGGATCAGCGCCGTCCGCCCAGCGAGGTCGGACACGAGCCGGTGGGCCCAGCGCTCCGCGCGCTGGGCGTCGCTGAAGCCGGGCAGGTCCTTCTCCATCGCGAGCACGGCGGCGAGCACCCACTCGGCGACGGCGCTGTCGCGGGCGCCGCGCGCGTTGGCGTGCGCGACGCCCTCCGGCAGGTGCGGGGTCAACCACTCGTAGCCGGCGCTCGAGACCAGGACGAGCCGCAGCGCCGGCATCTCGCCGAGCCGGGCGACGATCTCCGAGCCGTACGCGGGGACGACGACCTCCGCGCGCGCGAGCTGGCCGGGGGTCGGCGGCCCGTCGAGCGCCACCAGCTCGAGCGCCGGTGGCAGCGCGCCGAGCTCCTCGACGGGGAGGTCAGGCCGGACGAGGACGAGCACGCCGCCGCCCGGCCCGACTTCGCTTCGCTCGTCGTCTGGGCGACGTTAGGTGTACATCGCCTCGATCTCCTCGGAGTACTTCTCCGCGATCGGCTTGCGCTTGAGCTTCATGGTGGGGGTGAGCTCGTCGCCGCCGGGCGCCCAGTCGCCGTGGACGAGCGTGAACTTCTTGATCTGCTCGACCCGCGCGAGCCTGGCGTTGGCGGCGTCGACCCCCGCCTGCACCGCGGCGCGCATCGCCTCTTCGTCGGCCAGCGCGGCCAGGTCCTTGCCCTCCGACCCGTTCTTCGCCGCCCACGCGGGCGCGAAGTCGGCGTCGAGGACGATCAGCGCGGTGTTGTAGGGCCGCGCGTCGCCGATCACGCACGCCTGGCCGATCAGCGGCGAGGCGCCCTTGAGCTCGGCCTCGATGTTGGCCGGCGACATGTTCTTGCCGGCCGCCGAGATGATCAGCTCCTTCTTGCGGTCGACGATCTTGACGTAGCCGTCGGAGTCGATCTCGGCGATGTCGCCCGTGTGAAGCCAGCCGTCGGAGTCGATCGCCTCCGCCGTCTTGTCCGGCGCGCTGCGGTAGCCGATCATCACGACGTCGGACTTCATGAGCAGCTCGCCATCCTCCGCCAGCTTGACCTCCACACCCGGCGCTGGCGGCCCGACCGTGCCGAGCTTGACCTTGCCGGGCGGGTTGCAGCAGCCCGAGCCGCAGGTCTCCGACATCCCCCACAGCTCGGCGACCTCGATGCCGATCGCGTGGAAGAAGACGAGCACCTCGCGCGGCGTCGGCGCGGCGCCGACGTTGACCGTGACCACCTCGTCGAGCCCGAGCCGGTGGCGCAGCGGCGCGAACATCTGCTCGTCGGCCTGGGCGACGGCGGCGGCGAGCGCCTCCGGCACGGGCTGCCCCGCCTGCTCGAGCTCGACCTTCTGCTTGGCCGCGTCGAGCGCCGCCTTGGCCTTCTCGCCGGCCTCGCCCTCCAACCCGGCCAGCATCGCCTCGAGGCCCGCCTTGAGCTTCTCCCAGATGCGCGGGACGGCGAAGAACCAGTTCGGCCGCACCGCCGGCAGGTAGGCGGTGATCTGGCGCGGGTCGTGGCAGGAGGTGATCGAGAGGCCGAAGACGATCGGGATGTAGTGGTGGGCGGCGCGCTCGGCGATGTGCGCGCTGGGCAGCCACGAGATCACCCGCGCTCCCTCGGGGAAGTCGATCATCGAGCGGATCGACTTGGTCGCGGTGATCAGGTTGCGGTGGACGAGCTGCACGCCCTTGGGCGGCCCGGTGGTGCCCGAGGTGTAGATGAGGGTCAGCAGGTCCTCGGGCTCGACCGCGCGCCAGTGGGGCTCGGGGTCGAAGTCGGGGTCGGCGCCCTCGACCTCGTCCCACGCCATCGTCCCCTCCCCCTGGGCGCCCTCGAGCACGATCACGCGCTCGAGGTCCGGGAGGTCGCCGCGGGCGGCCGAGAGCCCCTTGAGCAGCGCCTCCTCGACGATGGCCACCCTCGCGCCGGCGTCAGAGACGACGTAGGCGATCTGCTCGGGCGACGAGGTCGCGTAGATCGAGAACGGCGTCGCGCCGAGCGTCATCGCCGCGAGGTCGGCGATGTGGAACTCCGGGCGGTTGGAGAGCAGCAGGGCGACCGTGTCGCCCCGCTTGACGCCGAGGCCGGCCAGGCCGCCGGCGAACGCGTCGACGCGGTCGCGCAGCTGCGACCACGTGAGGGAGATCTCGTCGTCCTTCGTGCGGACCGCCGGCTTGTCGCCGTGGCGCTCGACGGTGATCCGGAACGCCTCGGCGATCGTGCTCGCCTCCGTGGTGTCCTTCAGCGGCGCCTGCGCCGACGTGGTGCTTGCCATCTCTTCGTCTCCCTGGACTCGCCGTCAGTACGACCCTCAGGGCGCGAGGCTACCGGAGCTTGAACCCTCCGTTGAGCAGTCGGTCGATGTCGTTGTTGAGGCCGATGAAGAAGAGGATCCCGACGAGCGCGAAACCGACGACGCTCGCCCGCTCCATCACCCGGAACGGGATGGGCCGGCCGCGCAGCTTCTCGCCGATCGCCCAGAAGATGTGACCGCCGTCGAGCGGCAGGAAGGGCAGCAGGTTGATGAGCCCGAGCGACAGCGAGATGAGCGCGAGGATGAGGAACGCGCGCTCCGCGGAGATGTTCACGGACTGCCGGGTGACCTCGTAGGAGCCGACCACGCCGGAGAGCTGCTTGCGCTGCTCAGCCTCGAAGAGCCGGGAGATGACGGTCGCCGTGGCGGTCGTCACCCGCCACATCAGATCGAGGCTCTCGCCCGCCGCCTCGCCCGGGCCGGGCGCCGGCAGCTCGCGCGTCTGGAAGGAGATCCCGGCCAGCGTCCGGCCCTCGGCCGTGCTGTAGACCGGCGTGACCGAGACCGTGCGCTCCCGCCCGCCGCGCTCGATCGTCAGCCGCGCGGGCTCGGCGGCGCGGCAGCCGTCCTTCGGCTCGCCCGGGCAGCGGTGCGAGGAGATCTGGCGCGCGAGCACCGCGACCTCGCCGCGCTTGCCGTCCACCGCGACGATCCGGTCGCCCGGCTGCAGGACCGTCGCGGCGGGCGGCCGGATCTGCTCGACGCGCGGCGTGGCCTGCTGGGGCCCCGTGGTCGAGAAGACGATCCACAGGATCAGGAAGGCGAGCACGATGTTGACCAGCGGCCCGGCGACGATGACCACGATCCGCTTCCACACGGGCTGGCGGTAGTAGGCGCGGTGGGCGTGCTCCGGCGGGATGTCCTCCGCCGGGTTCATGCCGGTGATCTTCACGTACCCGCCGAGCGGGATCGGCCCGATGCCGTAGGTCGTCTCGCCGCGGGTCACCTTGGCGAGCATCGGCCCGAAGAAGAGGGAGAACTTCTCCACCCGCATGCCGACCGCCTTGGCCGCGGCGAAGTGGCCGAGCTCGTGGAGCACGACGAGCGTCGCGAAGCCGGCGAAGGCCAGGAACCAGCTCACGCGCGCGCCCCCTCGCGCGCCACGAGCTCGCCGGCCAGGGCGCGCGCGTCGGCGTCGGCGGCGTAGAGCGACTCGAAGGAGTGCACCGCGATCCCGCCGAGCTCGTCGAGCGTCGACTCGATGATCGCCGGGATGGCCAGGAAGCCGACACGGCCGGCCAGGAAGGCGTGGACGGCGACCTCGTTGGCGGCGTTGAGGACGCACGGCGCGGTCCCGCCCGCCTCGGCCGCCTCGCGGGCCAGGCGCAGGCAGGGGAAGGCGTCGAGGTCTGGCGCCTCGAAGGTCAGCGACCCGAGCGCGACGAGGTCGAGCGCCGGCAGCGGCAGCGACGCCCGCTCGGGATGGAAGAGGGCGTAGCCGATCGCCACGCGCATGTCGGGGTGGCCCATGTGCGCGAGCATCGAGCCGTCGCAGAGCGCGACGAGGGCGTGGACGACCGACTGCGGGTGCACGACGACGTCGATGCGCTCGTACGGCGTGCCGAACAGGTGGTGGGCCTCGATGACCTCGAGCCCCTTGTTCATCAGCGTCGCGGAGTCGATCGTGATCTTCCCGCCCATCGCCCAGGTCGGGTGCTTGAGCGCCTGCTCGACCGTGACCTCGGCGAGCTCTGAGCGCGAGCGGCCGCGGAACGGACCGCCCGACGCGGTGATCGTCAGCCGCTCGAGCGTCCCGGGCGGCTCGCCCGAGAGCAGGTGGTGCATCGCCGTGTGCTCGGAGTCGACCGGCAGCAGGCTCGCCCCCGTCGCCTCGGCGAGCGCCATCACGAGCTCCCCGCCGACCACCAGGGACTCCTTGTTGGCCAGCGCGAGGTCGATGCCCTCCGTGAGCGCCACGACGGTCGGCCCGAGCCCCGCCGAGCCGACGATGGCGTTGAGCACGAGGTCGGCGCCCGACTCGGCGACGAGCCGCACGAGCCCGTCGGGGCCCGAGAGCACCTCGCCGTCCGTCCACGCCTCCGCGGCGCGCGCGGCCGCGTCGGGATCGCCGAGCGCGATCCGCTTCACGCCGTGGGCGCGGGCCTGCTCGACCAGCGGCGCCCACGAGCGCTCCGCCGAGAGCCCGACGAGCTCGAGCTCGCCGCCCGAGCGGCTCACGATGTCGAGCGCCTGGGTCCCGATGGACCCCGTCGAGCCGAGGATGAGCAAGCGCTTCACGGTCGGCCCATGGTAGGAGGGCCCGGCTCTGCGGGAGCTAAGGGCGCGGCCCCGGATGCCGCCGCCGGCGCAGCAGCGGGCGCGCGAACCAGAGCCCGGCCGTCAGCCCGCCGACGAACGTCGACGCGAGCAGCGTGACGAGCGTCCCGAAGACGAAGTCGGAGACGAGCAGGACGACGCCGGTGATCGCGACGGCGAGGAAGGCCAGCCCCGCGATGGCAAGGGCGTTCGCGGTCTTGATCAGGTACTCGCGGTCGCGCTTGCCGAACCGCAGGCGGTGCGCTGCGGCGGGGGCGATCAGGCACGCGGTCGAGGCGGCGGTGGCGATCAGGATCACCAGGTAGATGGCGCGCTGGAAGTCGCTCGTCTCCTCGAAGCGGGCCGCGAACGGCACGGTGAGCAGGAACCCAAGGAGGATCTGGACGCCGGGCAGCGCCACCCGCAGCTCGTTGAGGAGCTCGAGCATCTGGCGGTCCTGCTTGGCCTGCGGGCTCAGGGCGCCCGGGTCGATCCCGCCCTCCTGGCGGGGTGGCGTGCTCACGGCAAGCGCTCCGCGGACGCACCAGGGCGCCGGGGCGATACTTCCGCCCGGCCCGTCCGTTGAAGCCGTCGATGAGGCGGGCGGATCCTCGATCGCGCGTGGCTCGGCTGCTCCTCGCCGGGACGTGCGCCGCCGCGGCGATGGCCGCCGATCCGGGCGGCGCGTCGGCGGATCACGTCTGCGACCGCGGCACCACCCACGTGACCGGCCGCCAGGCGCGGCTCGTTGTGCTCGACGACCACCTGTGGGGCTGCCTGCGCGGCCACGACCGAGTCCTGGTGGCGCATCCGGCGGACTTCGGCGGCTGGCGGATGGCGACGCTCGCGGGTCGCTACGCCGCCGTCGAGCTGACCGACGACTCCCAGGAGTGCTCGTCGCGGGAGGTCCGGGTCGTCGACCTGCGCAGCGGCCGCGACTGGACGAAGTCGGCCGACGCAGCCGGCACGACGACGTGCGGTGGAGCCGACGTCAGCGACCTCGTCCTGCGCAGCGACGGCCTCGTCGCCTTCATCGCGGGCGGCGAGGTTCTCCGCTGGTCGGCCGACCGCGCGAAGGTGTTCCGCCTCGACCCCGGCCCGAAGGTGGAGCCGCGCTCGCTCTCCTTCGCGCGTGGCGGCCTGCGGTGGAGGACCGCCGGGCAGGTCAGGCAGGCGGCGCTCCCCGGCCGCCGGGGGCGGCGCGCCGCTCACGCCACCGCCAGCCAGAGGTAGTAGCCCGCCACCAGGGAGAAGAGCGCCGCGTCGAGCCGGTCGAGCGCCCCGCCGTGGGCGCCGAACAGCGAGCCGGCGTCCTTCGTCCCCGCGTCGCGCTTGACCTTGGACTCGAAGAGGTCGCCGAGCGGTGCGGCGACCGCCACGCCGAGCCCGAGCAGGATCCCCTTCTGGCCGCCCATCCACTCGGCGCCGAGGCCGAACCACCACACGGTGAAGGTCGCCACCAGCGCGCCGATCGCCAGCCCCTCCCAGGTCTTGGCCGGCGAGATCCGCGGCGCGAGGCGCCGGGTGCCGAGGAGCCGGCCGCCGAGGTAGGCGGCGGTGTCGCCCAGGAAGGTTCCGAGCAGGACGGCCAGCACGAGCGCGCCGCCGTGGTCGAGCTGGCGCAGGAGCACGGCGTGCGCGACCGCCAGCCCGATCCACAGCGTCCCCAGCGCGGTCAGGGCCATCGACGCGGTCAGCGACGGGCCGCCCTCGCGTTCGGGCGTCGTCAGCGCCAGCAGGAAGAGCACGGGGAAGAACGCGACCGTCGCGAGCAGGACCTGGCGCTCGTCCCCGAACCCCGCGGCGGCGACCATCCCGCCCAGCCCGAGGAACGCCGCGAGGCGGATCGGCAGCACGCGCTCGTACATCTCGAAGAGCTCGTGCAGGCAGACGAGCCCCAGCGCGACCACGCCGATCGCGAACACCGCGCCGCCCTGGTAGACGATGAAGCCCGCGAAGATCGCCGCCGGGATCGCCGCGAGCACGCGGGCCCCGAGGTCGGAGCGCTCCCGGCGCGGGCCCCGGCCGCGCGCGGCGACGCCCATCCCTAGCGCCCCCCGAAGCGCCGCCGCCGCGCGGCGAACTGCTCGAGCGCCGCCTCGAGGTCGGCGCGCGAGAAGTCGGGCCACAGGACGTCGGTGAAGTGCAGCTCGGAGTAGGCCGACTGCCAGAGCAGGTAGTTGGAGAGCCGCTGCTCGCCGCTCGTGCGGATGATGAGGTCCGGGTCGTGCATCTCCGGCGCGTAGAGGTGGGCGCGGAACTCCTCCTCCGTCGTGCCGGTGAACGAGCGCGCGGCGTCGACGATCTCCGCCCGGCCGCCGTAGTTGAACGCCACGAAGAGCGTGATGCGGTCGTTGGGGGCGGTCATCCGCTCCGCCCACTCCATCTGCTCGATGAGCCGGGGGTCGACCCCCTCCCGCCGGCCGACGAAGCGCATCCGCACGCCCTCGGAGTCGAGCTCGGGCGTCTCGCCGAGGATCCGCTGGGAGAACATCCGCATGAGCGCGCTGACCTCCTCGGGCGGCCGGGACCAGTTCTCCGTCGAGAACGAGTAGACCGTCAGCTCGGCGATCCCGAGGTCGACAGCGTCGCGCAGCCGCGCCTTGACCGTGTCGGCCCCGGCCTTGTGGCCCTCGGCGACCGGCAGCCCCCGCTGGGAGGCCCAGCGGCCGTTGCCGTCGGTGATGATCGCGACGTGGGACGCACCCTCGGAGGCCGTCACACCTCGAGGATCTCTTCTTCCTTGCCCTTGAGGATGGCGTCGAGCTCGCCGACCTTCTCCGTGGTCAGCTTCTGCAGCGCCTCCTCGGCGCGGTGCTCGTCGTCCTGGCCGGCCTCGCCGGCGTCGCGCAGCTCGCGCAGGTCGTGCATCGTGTCGCGCCGGATGTTGCGGATCGCGATGCGGCCCTCCTCCGCGATCCCCCGCACGACCTTGACCAGCTGCTTGCGCCGCTCCTCGGTGAGCTCGGGGATCGACAGCCGGATGATCTGGCCGTCGTTGGAGGGCGTGAGGCCGACGTCGGACTCGAGGATCGACTTCTCGATGCCCTTGATGGACGACTTGTCGTACGGCTGGATGGTGAGCATCCGGGCCTCGGGCGCGTTGACCGTCGCGAGCTGCTTGAGCGGGGTCTGGGCGCCGTAGTAGTCGACCATGATGCGGTCGAGCAGCGCCGGGCTGGCGCGCCCCGTGCGCACGGAGCCGAACTTCTGGCGCGTCGCCTCGACGGACTTGCCCATGGACTCGCGCGCGTCTGAGAGGAGGTCGTCGATCATGCTCTTGAGGTCTTCACCAGGGTCCCCACCCGCTCGCCGGAAACTATCCGATCGATGTTGGACTCGTCGTCCATGTTGAAGACGTGCAGGGGCAGGTTGTTGTCCATGCAGAGCGACAGCGCGGTCGAGTCCATGACCTTGAGGCCGCGCTGGAGCGCGTCCATGTGGGTGATCTCGGGGAGGAACTCCGCCTGGGGATCCGTGCGCGGGTCGCCGGTGAAGACCCCCTCCACCCCGTTCTTGGCCATGAGGATCGCCTCGGCGTGGACCTCGAGTGCCCGCAGCGCTGCCGCGGTGTCGGAGGTGAAGAACGGGTTGCCGGTGCCCGCCGCGAAGATCACGATGCGCTTCTTCTCGAGGTGGCGCATCGCGCGGCGGCGGATGTAGGGCTCGGCGACCTCGGAGATGGTGATCGCCGACTGCACGCGGGTGTGGACGCCGATCCGCTCGAGCGCGTCCTGGAGCGTGAGCGCGTTGAGGACGATGGCCAGCATCCCCATGTAGTCGCCCGTGGCGCGGTCCATGCCGGCGGCCGCCCCCGCCAGGCCGCGGTAGATGTTGCCCGCGCCGAGCACGATCGCGACCTCGACGCCGCGGTCGTGCACGCGCTTGAGCTGCTCGGCGATCCGCGCGACCTTCTCGCCGTCGATCCCGTACTCCCGCGAGCCCATGAGGGCCTCGCCGGAGAGCTTGATCAGGATCCGCCGGAAGACGGCGGGACGGTCGGGCATGAGGTGGCGCTAGGCCCCGACGGCGAAGCGCGAGAAGCGCCGGATCACGACGTTCTCGCCCATCTGGCCGGCGAGCTCGGCCCGCAGCTGCTCGATCGTCTTGCCCTCGTAGCGGTCGCCGTTGATGTGGACCTGGTTGAGCAGGACGAGCTCCTCGAGCTTCTTGCGCCACTTGCCCTCGGCGATCTTCGGCCGGACGTTCTCGGGCTTGTCGGCGGCCTGCTGCTCGTAGACGCGCAGCTCGGCGGCCTTGACGTCCGCGGGGACGTCCTCCTCGGTCACGTAGGCCGTGGTCGGGACGGCCGCGATGTGCAGCGCGACCTCCTTGGCGAAGCGGACGAAGTCGTCGTTGCGGGCGACGAAGTCGGTGTTGCAGTCGACCTCGACGAGCACGCCGACCTTGCCGTTGGCGTGGATGTAGGACTGGACGGTGCCCTCGGTGGCCTCCCGGCCGCCGACCTTGAGCGCCTTGTCGCCCAGGCGGACGCGCAGCAGCTCGACCGCCTGGTCGGGGTCGCCGCCCGTCTCGGACAGCGCCTTCTTGCAGTCCATCATCCCGGCGCCGGTCTTGTCGCGCAGCTCCTTGACCTGCGCGGCGGAGATCGGGTTGCTCACTTCGACTCCTCGTTTCCGTCCTCGTTGTCCTTGTCGGTGTCCTTGACGGCCTTCTTGGCCGCCTTGGCGGCGCCGCGGGCGGCCTTGGCGACGCCCTTGAGCGGGCCGGGGGCGCGCTCGGCGACGGCGTCGGCGACCGTCTCGGCGGTGCCCGCCACGCCGGCCGCGGCGTCCTGCGCCGTGTCG
>JALYMV010000347.1 GCA_030773575.1 Actinomycetota bacterium | reverse complement strand
GACGGCTCGCTCAAGTACGCGGAGAACCCGCCCAAGAAGTACCAGGACATCTACAACGTCGACTTCGACTCCGAGGACTGGCGCGGGCTGTGGGACGCGCTGCTCGCCGTGGTCCGCCACTGGGTCGGCGAGGGCGTGCGCGTCTTCCGCGTCGACAACCCGCACACGAAGGCGCTGCCGTTCTGGGAGTGGCTGATCGGCGAGATCCGCGCCACCGACCCCGACGTGATCTTCCTGGCCGAGGCGTTCACCCGTGCGGCGATGATGCGGACGCTGGCCAAGCTCGGCTTCAGCCAGTCCTACACCTACTTCACCTGGAAGAACTCCCGCCACGAGCTCTCCGAGTACGTGAGCGAGCTCGCGCACTCCGAGATGCGCGAGTACTACCGACCGAACTTCTTCGCCAACACGCCGGACATTCTCAACGAGTACCTCGTCCACGGCGGCCCGCCGGCCTTCGCCACCCGGCTGCTGCTCGCCTCGACGCTCTCCCCGACCTACGGCATCTACTCCGGCTACGAGCACTTCGAGAACGTCCCGGTCCGCGAGGGCTCCGAGGAGTACCTCGACTCGGAGAAGTACCAGCTGAGAGAGCGCTCGCTCAAAGACGGCCCGCTGCTGCCGTTCGTGAGCCGGCTGAACGCCATCCGGCGCGAGAACCCCGCCCTCCAGCACCTCGACAACGTCACGTTCCTCGAGACGGAGAACGACGCGCTGATCGCCTACGCCAAGCGCACGGGCGACAACGCGCTGATCTGCGTCGCCAACGTCGACCCCCGCAACGCGCAGGAGGGGCTCTGCGTCGTGCCCTACGAGCTCGGGCTGCCGCCCGCCTTCGCCGTGACCGACCTGCTGAGCGGCGAGCGCTTCGACTGGCGGATCGGGCGCAACTACGTGCGCCTCGATCCCGCCGCGGGCGCCGGCCACGTGCTGCGCGTGGAGGCGCGATGAACCCGGCCGGCCGGCACTGGTTCGAGTCCGACCCGCTGTGGTTCAAGCGGGCGGTCTTCTACGAGATCCACCTGCGCGGCTTCTTCGACGGCAACGGCGACGGCTCGGGCGACTTCCGCGGCCTGACCGAGAAGCTCGACTACCTGCAGTGGCTGGGCATCGACTGCATCTGGCTGCTGCCGATGTACGCCTCACCGCTGCGCGACGGCGGCTACGACGTCGCCGACTACGAGCACGTCCACCCCGACTACGGGACGATCGACGACGTCCGCGCGTTCATCGAGGCATCCCATCAGCGCGGCATCCGGGTCATCGCCGACCTCGTCATGAACCACACCTCCTCCGACCACGAGTGGTTCCAGCGCGCGCGCAAGGCGCCGCCGGGGTCGCCGGAGCGCGACTGGTACGTCTGGTCGGACACCAAGATGCGCTACGAGGAGGCGCGGATCATCTTCACGGACACCGAGACGTCCAACTGGACCTGGGACGAGGAGGCGGGCGCGTACTTCTGGCACCGCTTCTTCTCCCACCAGCCGGACCTCAACTTCGACAACCCGGCCGTCCGCGAGGCGATGATCGGAACGCTGCGCTTCTGGCTCGACCTGGGCCTCGACGGCTTCCGCCTCGACGCGATCCCGTACCTGTACGAGCGCGACGGGACCAACGGCGAGAACCTGCCCGAGACCCACGCCTTCCTCAAGCAGGTTCGCAGGACGGTGGACGAGGAGTACCAGGACAAGGTGCTGCTCGCCGAGGCCAACCAGTGGCCGGCCGACGTGGTGGAGTACTTCGGCGACGGTGACGAGTGCCACATGGCCTTCCACTTCCCGGTCATGCCGCGCATGTTCATGGCGCTGCGGCGGGAGGAGGCGGCGCCCATCCTCGAGATCCTCGCCCAGACGCCCGAGATCCCCGACAACTGCCAGTGGGGCCTCTTCCTGCGCAACCACGATGAGCTGACCCTCGAGATGGTCACCGACGAGGAGCGCGACTACATGTACGCGGAGTACGCCAAGGACCCGCGCATGAAGATCAACGTGGGCATCCGGCGGCGGCTGGCCCCGCTGCTCGACGGCGGCCGCGCGGAGATCGAGCTGATGACCGCGATCCTGTTCTCGCTGCCGGGCTCGCCGGTCCTCTACTACGGCGACGAGATCGCGATGGGCGACAACGTCTTCCTCGGCGACCGCGACGGCGTGCGGACCCCGATGCAGTGGACGGGGGACCGCAACGGCGGCTTCTCGCGCGCCGACTTCGCCCAGCTCTACGCGCCGCCGCTGATGGACCCCGTCTACGGCTATCAGGCGGTCAACGTCGAGGCCCAGCTGCGCGCCCCGGCCTCGCTGCTGCGCTGGACGCGGCGCTTCATCGCCCTGCGCAAGGAGCACCCCGTCTTCGGCCTGGGCACCTACGAGCCGCTCGAGCCCGACAACCCCAAGATCTACGCCCACGTGCGCCGCTACGAGGACGACGTGGTCCTCTGCGTGCACAACCTCGCGCGCTCCGCGCAGGCGGTCGAGCTCGATTTGTCCGCGTACGAGGGGCGGGTGCCCGAGGAGATGTTCGGCCGCACGAAGTTCCCGCCGATCGGCGAGCTCTCCTACCTGCTCACGCTGGCGCCGCGCGGCTTCTTCTGGTTCCTGCTGCGCGAGCCCACCGAGGAGGGGGTGCGCTGATGCCGCCGATCGAGCTCGGCTTCGTCGCCGAGGACGTCCTGCTGGAGTGGGTCCGCTCGCAGCGCTGGTTCGCCTCCAAGGCGCGCGACATGGGCCACCTCAACGTGCTCGACACCCTCGCGCTGCGCACGGAGGAGCCGCCGCTGACCGCCGCCTTCCTCGAGGCGCGCTTCCCCGCCGGCACGCACGAGCTCTACCAGCTGCTCGCCTCGACGCGCCCGGCATCCGACGGCTGGACGGAGGGCGTGATCGAGACGGTCTACGACACCACGGTCTACGACGCTCTGGCCGACCCCGCGGAGGGCGCGGTGCTCGCGGCGCTGATGGAGCGCGGCGCGGTGATCGAGGGACAGCACGGGATCGCGCGGTTCCACTGGACGGGCGCGGCGGGCGGCGTCGGCGAGGCGCCCGCGGTGCGCTCCGTCGGGGTCGAGCAGTCCAACTCGTCGATCATCTTCGACGACCGGTTGATCCTGAAGGTGTTCCGGCGGTTGGAGCCGGGCGACAACCCCGAGCTCGAGATCTTGCGCTTCCTCTCCGCGCGGGACTTCGAGCACATCCCGGCGCTGGCGGGCTGGTACGAGTTCGAGGGCGAGCTGCTCGACGCGACCCTCGGGGTGCTCTCAGAGTTCGTGGCCGACGGCCGTGACGGCTGGGAGCACGCGCTCTCCGACCCGGAGGGCGTGATCGGCTCGCTGACCGAGCTCGGCGCGGTCACGGGCCACATGCACACCGTGCTCGCCTCCGACCCGTCGGACCCCGACTTCGCGCCCGAGGAGCCGGGCACCGAGTCGCTGTCGCTCATCACCGCGACGATCGACGAGGAGATCGAGCGGCTCTTCGTCGACCTCCCGGAGGACGCCGAGGCGCTGCGGCCGATCATCGGCCGCGGCGAGGAGGTCCGCGACCGCCTCCAGATGCTCTCCCACGTCGGGGTGGGCGGCCGGCTGATCCGCCTCCACGGCGACTACCACCTCGGCCAGACCCTGCGCACGCCCGACCGCTGGGTGCTGCTCGACTTCGAGGGCGAGCCGGCCCGCTCGCTGATCGACCGGCGCCGCAAGCGCTCGCCGCTGCGCGACGTCGCCGGGATGCTGCGCTCCTTCGCCTACGCCGCGTCGGCGATGGAGCAGCTGCGCGGGGGCGAGGCGCCCGCGGGCTGGGAGGACCGCGCCCGCTCGGCGTTCCTCGAGGGCTACCTGGGCTCCGTCGACCCGTCCCTGCTGCCGGCGGGCCAGCAGTCGATCGACAAGCTGCTGTCGATCTTCGAGCTCGAGAAGGCGGTCTACGAGCTGCGGTACGAGATGAACAACCGCCCGGACTGGGTGGGGATCCCGGTGGCGGGCATCGAGCGGCTGCTCGAGGCGCCGCTGTAGGGATGCGGGCGGTTTCCGCCTCCCACGATCGGATACGAGGAGTCACGTGACCGACGTCCAGCGCCTGCTCGACCGCGATCACCCGGACCCCCACGCCTACCTGGGCGCCCACCCCGATGGAGAGGGCGTCGTGGTGCGCGCGTTCCGCCCCGCCGCGGAGCGCGTCGAGGTCGTGCTCGGGTCGGGGGAGACCTCGCCGCTCGAGCGAGTCCACCCCGGCGGGATCTTCGAGGGTGTGCTTGCCGAGGACGAGCCGCGGGCCGGCTACGAGCTCGAGGTCGCCTATCCGGACGGCAACACCTTCACCGTCCGCGATCCCTACGCGTTTGAGCCGACGCTGGGCGACGTCGACCTCCACCTGATCGGCGAGGGCCGCCACGAGCGCGTGTACGAGCTGCTCGGCGCGCACGTCCGCGAGCACCAGGGCGTCCTCGGGACCGCCTTCGCGGTCTGGGCGCCGGCCGCGCGGTCGGTCAGCGTCGTCGCGGACTTCAACGGCTGGGACGGCCGGCTGCACCCGATGCGCTCGCTCGGGCCGTCCGGGGTCTGGGAGCTCTTCGTCCCCGAGGCGCTCGAGGGCGCCCGCTACAAGTTCGAGATCCGCACGCAAGACGGGGCGCTGCGGATGAAGGCCGACCCCTACGCGTTCGAGGCCGAGATCCCGCCGGAGACCTCCTCCGTGGTCACCCGCACGACCTTCGAGTGGACCGACGACGACTGGATCGCCGAAAGGCGCACCGACACCCCGCCGCTCGGCAAGCCGATGTCGGTCTACGAGGTCCACGTCGGCTCCTGGCGCCTGAACCCGCTCGAGGACAACCGCTCGCTCACCTACGCCGAGCTCGCCGAGGAGCTCGCCGCCTACGTCAAGGACATGGGCTTCACCCACGTCGAGCTGCTGCCGGTCGCCGCCCACCCGTTCACGGGCTCCTGGGGCTACCAGGTGACCTCCTACTACGCGCCCAGCCCGCGGTTCGGCTCCCCCGACGACTTCCGCGCGTTCGTCGACGCGCTGCACGGCCACGGGATCGGCGTGATCCTCGACTGGGTCCCGGCCCACTTCCCGCGCGACGACTGGGCGCTCGCGCGCTTCGACGGCTCCGCGCTCTACGAGCACGAGGACCCGCGGCGCGGCTCGCACCCCGACTGGGGCACGCTGATCTTCAACTTCGGGCGCAACGAGGTCCGCAACTTCCTGCTGGCCAACGCGCTGTTCTGGGCCCGCGAGTACCACGTCGACGGCATCCGCGTCGACGCGGTCGCCTCGATGCTCTACCTCGACTACTCGCGCCGCGAGGGGGAGTGGGTGCCCAACGAGCACGGAGGCCGCGAGGACCTCGAGGCGGTCGCGTTCCTCAAGGAGATGAACGAGATCCTCCACGCCGCCGAGCCGGGGATCGTCAGCGCGGCGGAGGAGTCGACCTCCTGGCCGGGCGTCTCGCGCCCGACCTATCTCGGCGGCCTCGGCTTCGGCTTCAAGTGGAACATGGGCTGGATGCACGACACGCTGGGCTACTTCCAGCAGGACCCCGTCTACCGGCGCTTCCACCACCACCAGCTGACCTTCTCGCTGATGTACGCGTTCAGCGAGAACTTCATCCTCCCGCTGTCGCACGACGAGGTCGTCCACGGCAAGGGCTCGCTGATCAACAAGATGCCCGGCGACCGGTGGCAGCGCTTCGCCAACCTGCGCTGCCTGTACGCCTACATGTGGGCGCACCCCGGCAAGAACCTCCTGTTCATGGGCCAGGAGTTCGCCCAGGAGGCCGAGTGGTCGCACGAGCGCTCGCTCGACTGGCACCTGCTCGAGCGCAACGACCATGCCGGCATCCAGTCGCTCGTGCGCGACCTCAACGGCGTCTACCGCCAGCAGCCGGCGCTGTGGGAGAACGACTTCGACTCGAGCGGCTTCTGGTGGCTGGAGGCCAACGACGCCAGCCAGAACGTGGTCGCCTTCGCCCGCGCGTCGGTCGACGCCGAGGAGGTCCTCGTCTGCGTCGCGAACCTGTCGCCGACGCCGCGCGACGGCTACCGGGTCGGCCTGCCCCGCTCGGGGCGGTGGGTTGAGGCGCTCAACACGGACTCCGAGTACTACGGTGGCACGAACGCCGGCAACTGGGGCGGCGTCGAGGCCGAGCCGATCCCGTGGAACGACCAGCCGTTCTCCGCCGAGCTCCATCTGCCGCCGCTCGCGGTGCTCTGGTTCGTGCCGGAGCCCGCGCCGGCCCGCTGAGGACGCCTGCGCCCGTCCGTGGCCCCCCGCGGCGCGGGGGCTTGCGCCGCGCGCTAAGGTCGGTTCACCATGCGCCGACTCGCTCTCGCGGGCGCGGCCGCCGCGACGCTGGCGGCGGGCGGCGTCCCCGCCCTGGCCGCCGACCAGTCCGTCGAGGCCACCTCCCGCAACACGTTCGCGCCGGCCCGCGTCACGGTGGCGGTGGGGGAGAAGGTGACGTGGACCAACAGCGGCGGCATCCACAACGTCCGCTTCGACGACGGGTCCTTCGAGCAGCCCCCCGCGCCCTCGCCGGACTGGGGCGGCCCGGTGTCGCGCACGTTCGACAAGGCGGGCACGTACCTCTACTACTGCGAGGCCCACGGCGACGAGCCTAATGACGGCTACGGCTACGGGGGCGGTGAGGGGATGAGGGGCGTGGTCGAGGTCACCTCGGGCACCGCGACGCCGACGCCCACCCCGACCGCCACCCCGGGCCCGACCGCCACCCCGGGCCCGACCGCCACCCCGGGCCCGACC
>JALYMV010000346.1 GCA_030773575.1 Actinomycetota bacterium | reverse complement strand
AGCGGGCGGTGGCGCGCCCCGAGGGCGACCGCGTGCTCCTCGACGACGGCCGCCGCCTCGAGGCCGACCGGGTGGTGTGGGCGTGCGGACCGTGGCTCGGGGTGCTGTTCCCCGGCGTCGTGACGGTGCGCGCGACCCACCAGGACCTCTACTTCCTCGACGGCGGGCCGGCGTGGCGGACCCCCCGGGTCCCCGGGTGGATCGACTACGACGGGGCGATCTACGGGACGGGCGACCTCGACGGCCACGGTGTCAAGGTCGCCCCCGACCGGGAGGGCTCGCCGCTCGACCCGCGCGATCCGCTGCCCGCGCCCGACCCGGCCACCGAGCGCGAGGCACGCGCCTACCTCGCGCGCCGCTTCCCCCCGCTGGCCGGCGCGCCGCTGCGCTCCGCGCGCACCTGCCGCTACGAGCTCTCCCCCGACTCCCACTTCGTCGCCGCGCCGCATCCCGACCAGCCGACGCACTGGCTGCTGGGCGGCGGCTCGGGCCACGGCTTCAAGCACGGGCCGGCGCTCGCCGACGCGGTGATCGGCGCCCTGCGCGACGGCACGGCGCTGCCGGCGAGCTTCGCCCTCGGTGAGCGGGCGCCCGGCCGGTCGCTGCGGACGGCCGGGTCGGGCTCGGCGGGCGCTCCCCCACCCGACTGAAACGGGCTGGATGGGGGAATGCCTCGTCTCGTGACCGACGACGCTCTCGCCCGCAAGGTCCGTATCGGCCGCGGCACTGCGCTCATCGCCGGCGCGGCGGTGTACGCCGGGCTCGTCTACGGGCCCCTCGAGTTCCTCTGGACCCCGTTCCTGCTCGGACTCGCCTACCTCGCCGCCGCTGCGGCGGGCGGCCGGCGCGGCGGCTTCTGGGCGACCGGTCTCATCCTGGCCGGCTGGGGGACCGGCGTGCTCCTGGCCACGAAGCTCAAGATCGGCGTGAGCGTCGCCGACGGCTACCTCATCGGGATCGGGGCGGCGGCTCTCGTCGGCGGGCTGCTCGCCCGCGGCGGCTTTGCGGTCGACCTCGTCGGGATCGGGGCGACCGCGCTGGTCGCGGGGATCCTGCACACGCTGGCGGGAGACCAGATCCAGGCCCTCACCGAGCCGTGGCCGTACGTCGTCCTGCTCGGCGTAGTGGGAGCGACGAACCTGGCGCTCGCGCTGGCTCCGCAGTCGAGCGCCGGCCGGTCGCCGACGCCCAGCGGTCCAAGGGTGGGCTCGACGCCGAGAGACGCCTCGCCCACCACCTAGGTCGGCGGAGCGGGCGAGTCCAGCGACGCGATGGGCGTGCGCGCGTCGGACCGTTTGAAGGTCCGTCGCCGGGGTAATGACGCGGGCGGCAGGGAGGCCGAGCGGCCACTCGACATCTCCCGACGAAAGGCGTCCTCGTGAGAGCGCTACCTCCCGTGATCGCGCTGAGTGTCGTCGCGGCTCTGCTCGCGACCGGGCCGGCCCACGCCCAGTCACACAGCCCCGGTGGAGAGACCCCGGTCGCGTGCGGGCAGGTCGTGACGGGGACGATCAAGGTCGCCAACCGCTGTCGCGGACGGTCTTCTTCGATGCCGCAGGAAGGGCGCTCCCGGAGGACCGCCCGGTAGCCAGCCGCTCAACGAGTGGAATCGGAACAACCGCTGCGTGACCCAGAACGAAGAGGTGCCGGGCACGTGCGGGCCGGACGAGGGCGGGTGATCACGGGGACCGTCGGAGGCGGTCAGGCCTTCGCGGCCTCCTTGCCGCCCGCCACGTCGAGCTCGCCGTCGGCGAGCCTGCGGCGCAGCACCTTCTTGTCGAACTCGTCTTGGGGATCTCGTCGATGAAGGCGAACGCGTCGGGCACCTGCCAGCCCGCCATGCGGCTCGCGAGGTGGCGGCGCAGGCCGATCGTGTCGGGGCGCTCGCCCTCGGCGAGCACGGCGCAGGCCAGCGGCCGCTCCGTCCAGCGCTCGTCGGGCATGGGGATCACCGCCGCCTCGATCACCGACGGGTGCTCCATGAGCTCCGTCTCGAGCTCGACGGAGGAGATCCACTCGCCGCCGGACTTGATGAGGTCCTTCCTCGGGGTGGTTGACGATGTAGGCGATCTGGCCGGGGAACAGGCGGATGTTGACCGTGTGCAGGACGGCGCCGAAGCTCGGCACGACGAGGTAGAGCTCGAAGTGGCGCTGGCTCTTCCAGCCGAAGGTCGCCACCCGGTCGCCCTGCTCGACGCCGAGGCGCTCGAGGACGCGGCCGAGGCGCTCGACGCGCTCGGAGACCTGGGCGTAGGTCGCGCGCGTGGGCCTCGCCGGATCCTCCTCGAGCGTGACGACCTCGCGGTCGCCGTAGCACGCCGCCATCCGCCGGCGGATGGCGCCCACCGTCAGCTGGAAGTCGTTCTGCCATCAGACCTTCGAGCACGGGCTCTCCTCCTTGTGAGCTTGCCGGCAATCGCGGCGCTCGGAGCGCCTGCGCACAAGCGGCGTGCCTCGCGCGCGCCGGACGTCTACGGTTGCGCCTTCAGAGATCCACATGGCCGCCGCCGACCCATCCACCGCCGAAGGCCGCCGCTACCGCGGCCAGCATCCCGCTGCCCGCCCGGCGGCGGGCGCGGCGGGCGCGGGCTGATGCACGGCCTGTACGTCCTCGGCACGGTCCTCGAC
>JALYMV010000345.1 GCA_030773575.1 Actinomycetota bacterium | reverse complement strand
GCCCCGAGGTCGTCGAGCCCCAGGAGCTCGACCCGGCCCTGGCCGCCGAGCTCGCGGCGGGCGAGCACCCGGTGGTGGCGGCGGATTCCGCCCCGCCGCTGGTGCCGCGGCGCCGTCGCGTCGCCGTTCATCGCGACCGCCAGGCGGAGGAAGCGTCCAACGGGCGCGTGCCCGAGCCCGAGGGGCCCCGCGAGCCGCGCCACGTGCGCGCCGTGCCGACCAACGCGGAGCTCAAGATGGTCCGCGCCCTCGAGGTCTTCAACGGCTCCGAGCACGTCCGCACGGTGGGCGGGGTCGCCCGCTCGCTCGGCCCGCCGGCCGTCTCCGTGCGCCCGCTGGCCGACCGCCCCAGCGTCGTCGGCATCACCGTGATGTGGGAGCTCTCGTGGTACCGGTTCGAGATCGACCTGTCCGACGAGGCGGGCGGCGTCCTGCGCGCCGGGCACGGCGCCGAGCTCGCCGATCTGACCCCCGACGAGCACCAGCACGTGAACGCCGCGGCCGACGATCGCGGCGCGCTGGTTCTCGCGGCCTGAAGCCCGGGACTGGACGAATAGGCGATGAACCGGCGAGCGGCCAGCCGCTAGCATCCGCGCCCAGATGATCTACTGCGTCGTTCCCGAGGTCATGGCCGACGAGCTCTACGAGAAGCTCGCGAGCTACTACGACGACGATCCCAACGTCACGGTGATCGTCGACCGGCGCAAGAACGAGCGCCGCGAGCCGGGCTCCACCGGCGGCGGCCAGCGCGAGGTGCGCGACCGCCGGCGCGCGCGCGTGGCGGGCGAGTTCCCGCCGATCGAGTCCGGCACGGAGTAGCGCCCGCATGCGGGTGACCGTCCACGTGGACGGTGGCTCCCGGGGCAACGCCGGCCCGGCGGCCGCGGCCGCGGTGGTCAGCGGGCCCGACGGCGAGGTGATCGACCAGGCGCACGCCACCCTCGGCGTGACCACGAACAACGTGGCGGAGTACCGGGGCCTCCTGCTCGGCCTCGAGCGGGCGCGGGCGCTCGGCGCGACCGAGGTCGACGTCGTGCGGCCTGATCAGCAGGCCGCCCACAGCCCGCGCCCGGCCTCGCGGGCCTCGCGGGCCAGCGCCGAGAACTCGGCGGCGTGGGCGACGTTGGGCGGGATCGTGAGCGGCTGGGCGTAGCCGCCGCGGACGAGCTCGGCGTTGACGAACAGGCCGTCGCGGACCCGGTAGACGTAGGCCAGCAGCCGCCCGTAGCGGTCGCGCGGCTCGGCGTCACGCAGGAGGCGGACGCGCTCGCCGGCGACGAGGCGGGCGTTGTGGGCGCTCGCGCGCTTGCCGAAGCACTCGATAGGGCTGCCCGGCTTGCGCGTCTCCGGCGTGTCGACGCCGATGTAGCGGACCTTCTCGCGCCGGCCGGTCAGCTCGACGTGGATCGTGTCGCCGTCGACGACGCGCACGACGCGGCCCGTCCCGGCCTCCGGCGCGCCGGAGGCGCCGTCGCCCCCGCCTTCCGGCAGGCAGCCGGCCAGCCCGAGGGCGCAGACCACGAGGATGAGGCGGCGGAGCACGGCACGGAACGCTACGCGCTGCGCCCGACGCCCCGCACGCGCCGTTGCAGAATCGGCGCAGTTCCGGTCAGCCGGGGGAGCCCGACTCGCTGCCCGGCTCTCCGCGCACCTGCGCGAGCCGGGTGGTGAAGACCAGGCCGACCCCACCGATGAAGTTGCCGACGATCGCGATCGCGGTGTTGCGCGCGAAGTCGCGCCAGCCGATCTCCGCCGTCCCGGCCAGCAGCCCGAAGGCCATCTCGCCGAAGCCGACCACGGCGTGGTTGAGGGAGGGCGCTGCGAGCAGGAAGCCGACGATCAGGGAGGCGACGATCCGGCCGACCGCGCTCTCCGCGGCGGCCGCGACCCAGGTGAACAGGGTCATGATCGTGCCGGCCGCGACCGCGCTGAGGAACGCCGCGCCGTTCTCGCGCGTGCCCAGGGTGTCGGCCAGCTTGCCGGCTGCCTCGCGCGTCGCCGGCTCGAGGACGTCTTCGACGGCGAAGACCGCGGCGAACAGGAAGAGCCCGACGAAGTTGACCACCAGGGTGATGGCCCACATCCGCAGCAGGGCCGCGAGCGGTGCGCGCCCGGAGAAGACCGCGCCCACCGGGATCAGGAAGTTCTCCGTGAAGAGCTCCGCCCGCCCGATCGTGATGAAGGCGAAGCCGATCCCGAAGAAGACGGACGCCGCCACGTGCGCCGTCTCCTCGGGCATCGCGGCATCGAAGGCGCCCGTCGCGACCGCGAGGGCGAGGATGCCGAAGAAGACGTCGACCCCGCCCGTGGCGGCGAGGGCGGCCGGGCTCCGCTTCAGCCGCCGCTCGCCTTCGTCGAGGCCGTCCTCCCAGATCTCGTCCGGGGGACGGCCGCTCATCGCCTCACGCCGCGGCGCCCACGGCCGCCAT
>JALYMV010000344.1 GCA_030773575.1 Actinomycetota bacterium | reverse complement strand
CGGCGGCGCTACGCCGCCGCGGGCAGCCCGCGCGACGCCCAGAACTCCGCGTCGATCCGCCCGAGCTCGGTCGACGGCTCGCTTTCGGCGAAGAACTCGCGGCCGAGCGCGGCCCAGTCGCCCCCGGCGCGCAGCTCCCCGAGCGTCGAGAACACGAGCCCCTCCATCCGCCGCATGAGGAGCGCCACGGGCGGCAGGGTCTCGCGCCGCATGAGGTCGAAGTAGGGGGAGCGCGGCGAGCTCGAGAGCTCGATGAGGTCGGCCACGTACTGCGGCGAGAGCCGCAGGAAGCCGGGCTTGAAGTACCACTCGCCCGCGCTGGCGAGCTGGCCGAGCAGCGCCTCGGGCTCGAACTCGCCGGGCTCGGGGAGGTAGCCCAGGTCGCTCATCAGGGCGTGGACGGCGGCGGCGTCGTCCTCGATGACCGCCCGCGCCAGGTCGCGCTCGCCGTCGAGGTAGGTCTGGGGCACGACGCGCATGAGGCCGAAGTCCAGGAAGCCGACCTTGCCATCCTCGAGCAGCAGGTAGTTGCCCGGGTGCGGGTCGCCCGAGCAGCGGCGCAGGCGCAGCAGGGTCGTGAAGAAGAAGCGGAAGACGATCTCGCCGAAGCGGTCGCGCTCGGCCTCCGGCAGCCCCTTGACCTCCTCGAAGCGCTTGCCGTCGAGCATGTCGGTGACCAGGACCCGGCGGCTCGAGAGGGTCGTGTCGACCTTCGGGACGACGACGAACGGGTGGCCGCGCCAGGCGCGCTCCACCGCGCGCTGGTTCTGCGCCTCGATCTCGTAGTCGAGCTCCTCGGCGATGCGCTCGCGCAGCTCGGCGCCGAGCGCCTTGACGTCGAGCCCGGGGGCCAGGCGCTTGATGAGCGGGAAGAGCACCTGCATGTTGCGCAGGTCGGTCTCCACCGCCTCGGCGACGCCCGGGTACTGGACCTTGACGGCGACGCGCCGGCCGTCGAGCGTGACCGCGCGGTGGACCTGGCCGATGGAGGCGGCGGCGAACGCGTCCTCCTCGAAGTCCTCGAAGTGCTCGGACAGCGGGCCGCCGAGCTCCTCCTCGACGAGCTTGCGCATCCGCTTGAAGGGGACGGGCTTGACGTCGTCGCGCAGCGCGGCGAGCGTCTGCTTGAAGTTCTCGCGCTCGCTCTCGGGGATCGCGGCGAAGTCGATCGTCGAGAGGACCTGGCCGAGCTTCATCGCCGCGCCGCGCATCTGACCGAGCTGGGCGACGAGCTCGCGGGCGAGGGCGGCCGCGCGCTCGCCGGAGGCGGTCTCGGCGCGCTCGGGGGTGCGGAACCGGTTGGCCGCGTTGGTGCCCGCCCAGCGCAGGCCCTGGCCGGCGACCATGCCGCCGAAGCGCGCCGTGCGGGACGTGCGGGAGGTGGGCGGGGTGTCCTTGGCCATCTACAGGGGCTACGAGGCAGCGCCCCGGTAGGATCCCCCCCTTACCCGAACAGGAGTTCTCCCCATGCCTGAAGCCGTCATCGTCGATGCCATCCGGACGCCCATCGGGCGCGCCGGCAAGGGATCCCTGCGCGAGGTGCGCGCCGACGACCTCGCCTCCGTCCCCCTCAAGGCGCTGGTCGACCGCAACCCCGAGGTGGACTTCTCCGCGGTCGACGACATCTACATGGGGTGCGGGTTCCAGGTGGGCGAGCAGGGCTACAACATCGGCCGCAACGCGGCGCTGCTGGCCGGGATCGACCATCACGTGCCGGCCGCGTCGGTCAACCGCTTCTGCGCCTCCTCGCTGCAGACGATGCGGATGGCGTTCCACGCGATCGCCGCCGGCGAGGGCGACACCTACATCGCCGCCGGCGTCGAGGCCGTCTCGCGCTCGGCCGGTGGCGAGTTCCAGTTCCACCCGCAGCTCGACGGCTCGGAGGGCTCGGCCTACAACGTCTACATCCCGATGGGGATCACGGCCGAGAACGTCGCCGAGCGCTGCAACGTCTCCCGCGAGGCCCAGGACGAGTGGGCGGCGATCTCCCAGCAGCGCGCGGTCGCCGCGGTGGAGGACGGTCACTTCGACTCCGAGATCGTCCCCGTCACCACGCCCGACGGCACCGAGGTCACCAAGGACGACGGCCCGCGCCCCGGCACGACGGTGGAGAAGCTCTCCCAGCTCAAGCCGGTCTTCAAGGAGGACGGCACCGTCACCGCCGGCAACGCCTGCCCGCTCAACGACGGCGCCGCCGCCGTGCTGATCATGTCGGCGGAGCGCGCCCAGCAACTCGGCCTCGAGCCGAAGGCCCGCATCGTCGCCACGAGCGCCGCGGCGATTCGCCCGGAGATCATGGGCCTCGGCCCGATCCCGGCGGTCGAGCAGGTTCTCAAGCAGGCCGGGATGACGCTCGACGACATCGACATCGTCGAGCTCAACGAGGCCTTCGCCGCCCAGGTCGTGCCGTGCCGCGACGAGTGGGGGATCGACCACGAGAAGCTCAACCCGTTCGGCGGCGCGATCGCCCTCGGCCACCCGTTCGGCATGACGGGCGCCCGCATCATGACGACGCTGCTCAACGGCCTCGAGACGCGCGACGAGACCATCGGCCTCGAGACGATGTGCGTCGCCGGCGGTCAGGGTCAGGCGATCATCGTGGAGCGTTTGAACTAGCTCTTCATGAAGCGCGGGAGGTTGTCCACGACGTCGCCGACCGGCCCGACGGCGTCGCGGATCTCCTCGAGCCTGGGGTGCAACCCGCGCACCGCCTCGGACACCTCGCGCAGCAGCGGCTCGAGCTCGTCCGTGGCGAGCCGGACGGCCTCCATCTTGCCCGCGAGGGGCTCGGCG
Source organism: Actinomycetota bacterium (assembly GCA_030773575.1). GTDB lineage: Bacteria > Actinomycetota > Thermoleophilia > Solirubrobacterales > Solirubrobacteraceae > JACCYI01. The sequence goes on along the minus strand of JALYMV010000344.1, from coordinate 1,376 downwards.
GCCTCGCGCACGGCGGAGATCTCGGCGATCGGCTTCGCCTCGTCGAGCAGCTGGTCCATCTGGCCGTTCATGGTGACGATCCCCTCCTGCACGTCGGCGAGCCGCCCGATCGGGGCCATCTCCTCGCGGAGGCGGTCGAGCTTGGCCGAGACGTCGGAGAGCTCCCGGATCGGGGCCATCTCCTCGCGCAGGCGGTCCAGCTTGGCCGAGACCTCCGTGAGCCGCTGGATCGGCTGCATCTCCTCGCGTAGCGCGTCGAGCTTGTCCGGCAGGGGCTCGATCGCGGCGCGGACGTCGTCGAGGCGGCGCTCGAAGCGGCCGGCGATGCCGTCGGCGCGGGCCTCGAGCTCGGGCAGCCGGCGGGCGACCTCGGCCAGCGCGTTGAGGTCGTCGAGCGCCCGCATGAGCAGCCTCGGGGGGATGAGGAGCGGATTGAGCATCGGGACCCTTCATGCTTCCCCCATGGACCTCGGGCTAGACGGGCGCGGCTGCGTCGTGACGGGCGCGACCAGGGGGATCGGCGCGGCGATCGCGGCCGGGCTGCGGGCGGAGGGGGCGCAGGTGCTGGAAGTCGCGCGCCGTGCGAGCCCGGACGGGCTGTCGGTCGACGTGACAGAACGTGGCGCGCCGGAGCGCATCCTCGCGGAGGCGAACGCGCGGTTCGGCGGCCTCGACGTGCTCGTCAACAACGCCGGCACGAGCTTCGCCCGGCCGCTCGAGGAGCTCACCGAAGACGACTGGCAGGGGCAGTGGGAGCTTCACGTGATGGCGTCGATGCGGCTGATGCGGGCCGCCGCCCCCGCGATGGCCGAGCGGGGCTGGGGGCGGATCGTCAACGTCGCCTCGTCGGCCGGCAAGCGGCCGTCGCTCACCAACGCCGCCTACTCGGTCACCAAGGCCGCCCAGCTCTCCCTCTCGCGCGTGTTCGCCGACGCGTGGGCGGGCACCGGCGTGCTCGTCAACGCCGTCGCGCCGGGCCCGGTGTCGAGCCCGCTGTGGACGGCCGAGGGCGGGCTGGCCGACCAGACCGCCGCCGCCCGCGGCATCTCGCGCGAGGAGGCGCTGCGCGGGCAGGAGGCGAAGGTGCCGCTCGGCCGCTTCGCCACCCCCGAGGAGGTGGCGGCCGCGGTCGTCTTCCTCTGCTCGGAGCCGGCGTCGACGGTCACCGGCGCTGCCTGGTCGGTCGACGGCGGGACCGTCCCGACCATCCTGTGAGGGGCTCCGGGCGAGCCGCCGCGCCGTCGGCGACGAGGCGTCACCGAGCGACCGCGACGCCACGTAGCGTCGCGCACCCGGCCCCGCCGACCCTCACCGCGTGGCGCCCGGCGCGCAGGCGGACGGGCACGATCGCTCGGCCCGTCGCATCCGTTCGGCCG
>JALYMV010000343.1 GCA_030773575.1 Actinomycetota bacterium | reverse complement strand
CGCTGGTCCTCGTCCGCGGTGCGGGCGACGACGCGCCCGGCCGGCTCGAGGCGATCGCCACGCTGCAGGCGCCGCGCGGCGGCGCCGCCTCGGCGGAGGTCTACTTCACGGGCATCGGCCGCGTGATCGAGTTCGACACGGACGACCTGCCGATCCTGCCGAAGGGCGAGTACTACGAGCTGTGGTTCGTCGGCCCGGACGACCGGCCGGGCGCGCCCGACCGCATCTCGGCCGGCACCTTCCATCCCGACGAGGACGGCCGCTCGCGGGTCTCGTTCACCGCCGCCGTCGACCCGGCGAAGTACCCGCGGCTCGCGATCACCGCCGAGCCGGGCGACGGCGACCCCGCGCCGGAGGGCCCCGACCTCATGCGCGGGCGCGTACGCCCGCGCTGAGTCAGGCGCGCCGCAGGACGTCGTAGCGGCCCACGCCCGTGCGGCCCTCCATCGTCCAGCGCATGAATGCGCAGTCCAGGCGCAGCTGGCCGAGTTCGAGCGTGGAACCGCACAGGACGGTGCCGGCCGCCCGGCGGGGGTACTCGTCCTCGTCCTCGCCGACCCACAGCTCCAGGCCGGCGCGCCGCTGGCGGCCGTCGCCGTCGTAGGTCGTCGATAACCGCGGGTCGGCCACCGGCGTGACCCCGTCCGGATCGAGCAGGGAGGCCCAGTGCTCGCCCTCCCCGTGCCCCTTGTCGCCCGCGCCGTGCAGCGCGGTGAGGGCCACCCCGCGCTCGCCCTCGAGCCACACCGACAGCGTGTGCGCGGAGGCCAGCCGCCGCCAGTCGGGCGCGCCCCACGCATGCCCGCGCTGGCCGGTCGCCTCGATCGCGCGCAGCTCGCCGTCGAGCGCCACCTCGCCGCGCACGCGGCAGAGCTGCTCGTAGCCCGCCATCCCGCCCGCGCGCGCCGCCGGATCGTCGGCGCCGAGCTCGGCGGGCGGCGAGACCGCCTCGAAGGTCAGGGCGAAGCCGTGGCGCTCGCCCGCCATCCGGACCGACCAGCGCTCGAGTGGCGCCTCCACCGACGCGGCCAGGCCGGGGAGCGAGAGCGCCGCCCAGTCCGCCTCGGGCGCCACCGCCACGTCACCCTCGGCGATCGCGGCGACGGGCGCGCGGCCGGCGAACAGGACCGCCAGCGCCGAGCCCCGCCGGGCGTCGCCCGCGCCCGAGAGCCCGAGCCGCGCGAGGCCGTAGAGCTCGGCGGCCGGGTCGGCGAAGGAGAAGGTGACCGCGTCCGTCACCGCGCCGGGCCGGGCGCGCTCCTCCTCCGGGCCGACGCTCACGGCTGCAGCCGCCGTTCTGGGACCTCGCGGGCCGTGCCCTCGACGTCGGGTTCCCCGGGGGGCGGGCGGAACGCGCCGCGCGTCATGCCGGTCGCCATCCGCAGGGCGAAGCGGCGCATGAGCAGCCGGCGCAGGACGGCACGGGTCGGCGGCAGCAGCAGCGCGAGCCCGAACAGGTCCGTGATGAAGCCGGGGGTCAGCAGGCACGCGCCGCCGAAGATCACGAGCCCGCCGTCGAGGACCTCCTTGGCCGGGACGCGACCCGTCTGCAACGCCTCGTTGAAACGCCGCCAGGTCGCGCGGCCCTGCGAGCGCATGAGCAGCGAGCCGAGCACGGAGTCGGCGACGAGGATCGCGATCGTCGTCCACACGCCCAGCGCCTGCCCGACCTGGATGATGATCGCCAGCTCGGCGATCGGGACGAGCACGAAGAGGAGGACGAGCGGCAGCAGCACGCCGGTCGGGCGCCGGGGCGCTCAGATGACCGCGACGGACGGCATGCGGTGCAGGCCGACCATCTCGATGAGCGTGCGGATGTGGGGCTGGGAGCCCCGGATCGACAGCCGCCGGCCCTCCGCCCGCAGCCGCTGCGCGAGGACCGCCAGGTCGACCACGAGCGACGAGTCCGCGAAGGCGAGCTCGGAGACGTCGACGCACACGTCGCGCTGGGCGCGCAGCGCGCAGGAGAGCGGCTGCCGCCGGCGACCGGAGGTGCCGCGGTCCTCGTCGCCGGAGATGCGCAGCAACCCGAGCTGTTCGTCGAACGAGACGATTCGCGGCAAGCTACACCAACCCCCCGGCTAGACTCAAACCATGGTGTCCGAAGATGACGTCCGCGACGCGCTGACCAACGTGATCGACCCCGAGCTGGGCCTCGACTTCGTCGAGCTGGGGCTCGTGTACGGGGTGGAGGTCGAGGGCGGCAAGGTGGACATCACCTTCACGCTGACCACGCCGGCGTGCCCCATCGGCCCGCAGGTCTCCGAGCAGATGATCGAGTTCGTCGGTGAGCTCGAAGGGGTCGAGGAGGTCAATCCCAACATGGTCTTCACGCCGCCGTGGTCGCCGGACAAGATGTCCGAGGACGCGAAGTTCGCCCTCGGGTACTAAGCGCTCATGGCTGACGACCCGACGAACCCGGACCTGGCGCCGGGCGACGAGATCCCCTTCGACCACCCGAACGCCGGCGCGGTCCCGTGCCCGGAGTGCGGCGGCTCGGGAGAGAAGGACGCCCGCCCGTGCGAGAACTGCTCGGGCACCGGCGAGGTGATGGAGGCGGTCGGCGGCGGCTGAGCCGCCGCGCCGCCGTCAAGCCTCCGCCTTGGGGCGCCGCGTCCGCGGTTTGCACGCCGGCACCTTTCCCGGCGCCTCCGCGGCCTGGCGCTTGCGCGCGGCTTCCACGAGCTCCGCCAGCGACGCCTCGATCGCCTCGCCGACGTCGTCGAGGTCGGGTATCGCGTCGTAGTCGCCCAGCAGCCCGAAGTCGATGCCGCCGTTGTAGGACATGATCGCGATGGCCAGCCCGTGGTCGTTGGGCAGGAAGGCGACCGGGAACAGGTCCAGGAGCTCGCGCCCGAGCACGTAGAGCGGGAACTGCGGGCCGGGGACGTTCGTCACGATCAGGTTGAACAGGCGCGTGGAGAAGTTCAGCCGCGAGGCCTGCGCGAGCACAGTCGGGGGCGCGAAGTTCTGCGCCGCCGCGAGCACCTCGGCGCCGATCGCCTGCTTGGACTCCTTGAGGCCGTCCATCGCCTGCTTGACCACGCGCAGCCGGGCGATCGGGTCCTCGACGTAGACGGGCAGCGGCCCGCGCATCGCAGCGATCCGGTTGCCGAGCTGGTGGTGCTCGTCCTCCGTGCGGATGGAGACGGGCACGAGCGCGCGCAGCTCGAGCCCCTCCGTGCGCACCCCGCGCGAGCGCAGCCACTTCTGCAGCGCGCCGGCGACGACCGTGAGGACCACGTCGTTGACCGTCGCGCCGAAGGCGCTCTTGACCAGCTTGAAGTCCGAGAGCTCGTTGCGGACGAACACGAGCCGGCGGTGCGGGCCGATCTCGACGTTGAGCGGGGTCTCGGGCGCCGGGTTGAGCGTCGCCCACGCGACCTCGCCGATCCCCTCGAGCGCCTCGCGCGTCGCCTCGAGGGTCTCCGCGGGCTTCGTCGCGGCGACGGCGGCGCGGGTGGCCAGCTGCAGCGGGGTCTTGACGACGCCCTTGAGCCCGCGGGCGGCGAGCTCCGCGGCGCTCGGCTGGCGCTGGGGAACCCACGGCTCGCCCTCGTGGACCGTCTGCCGCGGCACGGGGGTGAGGTCGAAGAGCACCGTCGCCAGATCGACGCCCGAGACGCCGTCGACGAGCGCGTGGTGGGTCTTGAAGATGAGCGCGAAGCGGTTCTCCTCGAGCCCCTGGACGAGCCAGACCTCCCACAGCGGCTTGGAGCGGTCCAGGCGCTGGGAGTGGATGCGGGCGGCGAGCGCGCGCAGCTGCTCCTCGGAGCCCGGCTTGGGCAGGGCGGTGTGGCGGACGTGGTACTCGAGGTTGAACGACGTGTCGTCCACCCACAGCGGGCGGCCGGTCTCGAGCGGCGGGATCGCGAGCCGCTGGCGGTAGCGCGGGACGAGGTGCAGCCGGCCGCGGATGTGGTTCGTGAAGTCCTCGTAGGCGGGCGGCGGGCCCTCGAAGATCGTCACGGCGCCCACGTGCATGTGGGAGTTCGTGCCTTCCTGGGCGAGGAAGGACGCGTCGACTGCCGACAGCCGGTCTCCGTGCTGCTGGGCCATGCCGGCAAGCCTAACCTCCCGGCGCGCGGCCCGCAGTGGATTCGCGGCCATGACCATCGAGAAGCGCCTGCTGGGCTCCGAGGGCCTCGAGGTATCGGCGCAGGGCCTGGGCTGCATGGGGATGTCGGAGTTCTACGGGCGGGGCGACGAGGACGAGGCGATCGCGACGATCCACCGCGCGCTCGAGCTGGGCGTCACCTTCCTCGACACGGCCGATATGTACGGGCCGCACATCGCCACCTGGGCGTCAGCGAGGCGGGCGCCGGCACGATCCGCCGCGCCCACGCCGTCCACCCGATCACGGCGGTGCAGAGCGAGTATTCGCTGTGGGCGCGCGACCCCGAGGACGGGGTGCTGCCGGCCCTGCGTGAACTGGGCATCGGCTTCGTCGCCTACTCGCCGCTCGGGCGCGGCTTCCTCACGGTGAGGAAGGTCAACTCCGGCTGGTGGATCGGTCGGCGGGAGCGGGGCTCTCGATCCACTTCGGGGCGGCGAGGGGTCTCACCCGCCGCCGTTCTCACCACACCACGGTCGCGAGCCCGCCCACCGCGGCCGCCACGAGCGTGCAGGTCAGCGCGAGCTCGTAGCGCCCGCGCTCGAGACGGGCGAAGCCGCGCCGCCCGGCGAGGTGGCCGATGAAGACGAGCGGGACGAGCGCGGCGACCCAGCCGGCGCCCGGGATCGCCTCCGCCGTCCCCGTCACCGCGAGCGCGGCCGCGCCCAGCACGGAGAACGCCAGGAAGAGCACGGTGAGGGTGTCGCGGACCTCCGCCGGGCGCGCCCCGCGG
>JALYMV010000342.1 GCA_030773575.1 Actinomycetota bacterium | reverse complement strand
CGGTGAAGCCCGCGCCCGGCCCGGGAGCCCACTGCATCGGCGTGCGGCAGGGGTCGCGGTTGCGGCGGCGATCCCCCGTGCGGCGCCCGACGGGGTCGCGCTCGGCGGCCTCCGACACGTCGCCGTCGGGCATCGCGATCTCGTCGCCGTAGTAGAGGAACGGCGTGCCGCGCAGGGTGAGCAGCAGCATCAGCGCAGCGCGGGCCCGCGCCTCGTCGCCCTGCGCCCACCGCGTGGCGAGCCGGCCCGCGTCGTGGTTGGAGCCCGTCCAGACCGGCCACGCCGCCTGCGGCAGCGACGCCTCGATCTGCTCGACGATCCGCCGCATGGGCTCGGCCTCGAGCGGCGAATGCACGAACAGGAAGTTGAACGCCAGGTTCAGCTCGTCCTCGCCCGACCCGTAGTACGGGATGAGCTGGTCGAGGTCGAGCACGTAGGTCTCCCCGACCAGGATGCGGGGCGGCTGCGCCGCGTCGGCCACCGCGCGCCAGCGGCGCAGGACGTCGTGGACCTCCGGGCGGTTCATGGAGAACACCTGGCGCTGGCCGCGCTCGATCACCTTCGGGTGATCGTCCGGCGTGGCGGCCGGGTCGTCGCGCAGCTCGCGGTCCTTGACGATCGCGTGGGCGACGTCGATGCGGAAGCCGGCGACGCCGCGTTCGAACCAGAAGCGCAGGACGCCGTCGAACGCCGCGCGGACCTCCTCGTTCCACCAGTTGAGGTCGGGCTGGGAGGGCAGGAAGTTGTGCAGGTAGTACTGGCCGGAGCGCTCGTCGAGCGTCCACGCGCAGCCGCCGAAGGCCGAGAGCCAGTTGTTGGGCGGCCCGCCGCCCGGGGCGGGATCGGCCCACACGTAGAAGTCGCGGTGCGGCGCGTCGCGGCCGCCGAGGGCCTCGACGAACCAGGCGTGGCGGTCGCTCGTGTGGTTGGGGACGAGGTCGAGGAGCACCTCGATGCCGCGGCCGCGCGCGTCGGCGATCAGCGCCTCGAGGTCGGCGAGCGTGCCGAGGTCAGGATGCACGCCGCAGTATTCGGCGACGTCGTAGCCCCAGTCCTCGTTGGGCGACGGCATCGTCGGGTTGAGCCAGATGCCGTCGATCCCGAGCCACTCGAGGTGGTCGAGCCGGCCGCGGATCCCGGCCAGGTCGCCGATGCCGTCGCCGTCGGAGTCCGCGAATGAGCGCGGGTAGATCTGGTACAGGACGCCCTCCCGCCACCAGCCGGCGCGAGGGTCCATCAGCGGGCGGTGGCGGCGCGCGCCTCGCGCTTGGCGCGCGAGCGGCCGCCGAGCGCCCCGAAGACCACCGAGAAGACCGTGGTGATCACCACGAGCAGGATCTCGGGGTCGGGCAGCTCCGCTTTGGGCTCCTTCTCCCGCAGCCCGTTGACGATGAGGATCGTCACGCCGAACAGCAGCCCGCCGACCAGCCCGCGATAGAGGCCCTCGCGGGCGGTGTCGTGCTCGAGCCCGGCGAGGTAGGCGCCGAGCAGGGCGATGAGCGAGATCACCAGGTAGGCGATCTCGTTGACGCCCAGCAACACGCCGGCGATCGCGCCGAGCACGATCGGCGCCAGGATCAGCAGCGCGGACTGAACGTTGGGCGAGCGGTCCTCGAACTTCGTCGGGAGGTGCACGCGCCACCTTCTATCAGAGGCCGAGCTCCCGGCGGTACTCGCGGCGGTAGCCCGCGCGCGCCTCGAGGACCCGCTGGACGTAGTCCCGCGTCTCGGGGAACGGGATGTGGTCGGCGGCCCTGAACGCCTCGCCGCGCGCCGCGGCGCGCGCCCGCCAGGCGTCGACCCGGCCCTCGCCGCCGTTGTAGGCGGCGAGCGCCAGCAGCTCGTTGCCGTCGTAGCGGTCGAGCAGGTAGCGCAGGTAGAAGGAGCCGTAGGCGATGTTGATCTGCGGGCTGGCGAGATCGCCCTGCACGAACTCGGTGCCGCCCGACTTCGACGCGATGTAGTCGGCGGTCGAGGGCAGGATCTGCATGAGCCCCTTGGCCCCGGCGGGCGAGGTCTGGTCGCGGAAGCGCGACTCCGTGTAGATGACGCCGGCGATGAGCGCCGGATCGAGGCCCTTGTCGCGGGCCTGCTGGCGGATGATGTCCTCGTGGCGCAGCGGCAGGGTGATCTCCTGCACCGCCTTGTCGAAGAACGGCGAGACGGCCGCCGCGACGAGCGCCAAGGTCACCGCCGCCCCCAGGAGGAACCAGAGCCGCCCGCCGGCCCGGCCGCGCGGGCGCGAGCGCGCGCGCCCCGGGACGGGCTCGGAGCGGGTGCGCAGGGAGCTCGAGCGCGTGGCCATCGCCTCAGAGCTTGGCAAGCACGGACGACAGCGCCACCTCGAGCTCCTCGAGTGTGCCGCTGTTTGCGACGACATGGGTGGCGCGCGCCGCCTTCTCGTCCTGCGTGAGCTGGCGGGCCGTGCGCTCGTCGAGCCCCGCGTGGCCGCGCGCGCCGGCGCGCTCGGCGCGGACCCCCTCGTCGGCGACGACCGCGATCGTGGCGTCGAAGGCCGCCTCCATCCCGGCCTCGAAGAGCAGCGGGACCTCCACCACGAGCGCCGGCGGCGGCGGAACGCGTGCCTCCGACGCCTCGCGCCACTCGGCCATCCGGGCGCCGACCCGCGGCCACAGCTGGCCCTCCAGCCAGCCGCGCTCCTCGGGGTCGCCGAACGCGCGGCTCGCGACCGCGGCGCGGTCAACCGTCCCGCCGGGCGCCACCTCGGGCCCCCAGCGGCCGACCATCGCATCGCGCACCTCGGGGTCCGCGTAGAGCTCGTGGACGACCCGGTCGGTCGAGAGGGTCGCCGCGCCGAGGCGCTCGAGCGCGGCGAGCGCCTCGGACTTGCCCGCCCCGATGCCGCCCGTCAGGCCGACGAACGGAGGGCGGGCGGCTTCAGGCGGCGGGCTCGTCGGGCCCGGCCGCGTCCTCGACCGCGGCGTC
>JALYMV010000341.1 GCA_030773575.1 Actinomycetota bacterium | reverse complement strand
GGGCGAGCACGACGAGGCCAGATCGCTCGCCGCCGAGGAGCTGGCGATCGCCCGAGACTGGGGCGTCGCGCGCGGGATCGGGACGGCCCTGCGCGCGTGCGCGCTCGTCCAGAGCGGGGCGCGTCGGATCGAGCTCCTGCGCGAGGCCGTCGACGTGCTCGAGGGGTCCCAGGCACGCCTCGAGCATGCGCGCGCTCTCGTCGATCTCGGCGCCGAGCTGCGCCGTTCGAGACGGCGGGTCGACGGGCGGGGACCGCTCGGCGAAGGGTTCGAGCTCGCGCAGCGCCTCGGCGCGACCGCCCTGGCCGAGCGGGCCCAGACCGAGCTGGCGGCGACGGGCGTCAGGGCGCGGAAGATCATGACGTTCGGCGCCGACGCGCTGACGCCGAGCGAGCGGCGGGTCGCTCAGATGGCTGCAGATGGGATGAGCAACAAGGACATCGCGGCCGCCCTCTTCGTCACCCTGAAAACGGTCGAGGTCCACCTCAGCCACGCCTACCACAAGCTGGGGATCAGGTCGCGGTCCGAGCTGCCAACCGGGCTCCGAACGCCCCACGAGCGCGCGGCCCGCTGACCTGAGGCAGGCTCGGCCCGACGCCTGCACGGGTCACACCGCGGCGCCACGACGGCGACCGCCCGCCATCCCGCGGGCGGTTCGTCGAAGCGACCGGTCTTCCCGACCTCCACCGGCAGCCGCCGCGACAAGGACAACGCCCGCGAGCGCGTCATCCGCCCGGTCGTCGCGCGCGCCGAGGAGCTGCTCGCCGAGCGTGGGCAGGGCCCGCTTCCGGAGGGCGTGACCGCCCACAAGCTCCGTCACACGTTCGCTTCGATCCTCTACGTCCGCGCGGAGGACCCGGCCGACGTCATGGCCCAGCTCGGGCACTCAGACCCGGGCTTCACGCTGCGCGTCTACGCGCACGCGATGCGCCGCGACGGGGGCGACAAGGACCGCCTCAAAGCCCTCGTCGAAGGCCGTGATCGGGCACCATTGGGCACGGAACGGTCCAAGGAGTGGCTCGACGAGGACAAGAGGGCCGACACTTCGAACGACGAAAGCCCTGCACGTGCAGGGCCTTCGGACGATGGGCGCGGCGGGTTTCGAACCTGCGACCTCTCGCGTGTGAAGCTTGGGTGGCGGGACTCGCCGCTTACGGCCTTCTGGCTGCAAATGAGGAGAATTCGGCGCTAGATGCAGCAGATCGAATACGGCCGGATTCGGCCGCTTTGGTCTCGATCTGGGGGATGGTCCCCCGATGGCCTGCTTACACCACGGATGATGGGTGCGCACCGGCTGATGGCGGTCCTCGCGCCCCTCGCGCATTTCATCCCGGAAGGGCTGTCGGCGCTGACTACGGCTCGCGCCGCCTGATCGTGTCGATGCGGTCGATCGTGTGGTCGAAGGACACGACCTCCGCGACCCCGGTCGCCTCGGCCTGGGCGACGAGATAGGCCTCGGCGAAGTCCAGGCGGTCGAGTTCGTAGACCTCGAGTGCTCGCATGAGCATTGGCTCGTCGATCGTCTTGATGCTGGCGAGCGCGATCGCTGCTCGCATCAGTTCGGCGACTCTGCCGCGCTCTACCTCGTAGAAAGACTCGAGTACGTATACGCATTCGGCGACGACGAGGTCGGTGAGCAGGAGGGGACCGGGCTCGGACAGCACGGACGTCGCACGTTTCGCCATCGCCGGCGGATCGCCGGTGAGATGGCGGATCAGGACATTGGTGTCGATGAACGCGGTCAGTGCCGCCGCCTCGCGCGCTCGGCCCGCGTGCGGCGCAGGACCTCGTCCCACGCCGTACCGCGCTTGCTCACCGGAACCGCCACAGAGCCAGCGAGCTCAAGGAAATGCGGTGTCTTGGCGACGATGGCGCGGTCGCGCTCTACGCGGAACAGCACTTCGTCGCCCTCCTGCAGCCCGAGCGCGTCGCGGACCTGCTTCGGGACCGTCACCTGTCCCTTCGACGTCAAGCGCGCACGTTCATCCACAATGCCTCCTTACCCTCGAATCCGATGTAAGGAGCGTACGCCCGCGAAGCCCTTAGGCGAGTATCGCCGCCTGCGCGCCGGGGCTGGCGAGGGTCGAGAGGAAGGAGCGCAAGCCGCGCGCGCGGGCATCCTGGCGCATCCGCAGCGATCGCAACACGACTTGCGACGCGGGCGTGTCGATCGTGCTCGTCCGGCGCAAGGGCTGGAGCACCGGC
>JALYMV010000340.1 GCA_030773575.1 Actinomycetota bacterium | reverse complement strand
GTGCGCGGCGCTGCCCACGGCGCCGACCTCGAGGTGATGCTCCGCCACGGGGCGGCGATGCTCGTCGCGCCCGGTCGCGGCTACGCGCTGGTCTCCGGCGGCGCCGTCAGGCTCGTCGCCGCCCACGACGAGCCGGCCGCCGCCGACCTGCTGCGAGCGGCGATCGCCACGACGCCGGAGGGTGGGCGCGCAGACGTCATGTGGATCTCGAGCGCCCAGCAGCGGTGGGCCCTGCCGGTGGTGCTCGAGGCCGGCCTCGAGCTGCGCCCGGGCGGCGCGGTCTTCCTGCGCGGCGAGGTGGGCCCGTTCCGGCCCTACCTCCCGACGGGCGCCTACCTCTAGGCCGCGCCGGCCCCGCCGCCCTCGAAGCCCTGCTGCTCCTCGTAGGCCTCGCCCTCGTCGAGGTCGTAGCCCGGCTGGCCGCCGCGCTGGCCGGCCACCTCCTCGCGACCCGGCTCGCCGCCGTCGTCGTCGGGGATCTGCTCGTCTTCGGGTGGGGTCTCGTCGGCCATGGCGCGGTCCTACCCCGGCGCTGTAGCGTTCAGCCACCCGACCGAGGAGCTCCCCGCATGGCCAAGCAGCCCCGTTCGATCTCCGGCAAGGTCGCCGTCGTCACCGGCGGCGGGCGCGGCATCGGCCGGGCGACCGCCCAGGCGCTCGCACGGCGCGGCGCCCGCGTGGCCATCGGCGACGTCGACCTCGCAACGGCGGAGCGCACGGCGCAGGAGCTCGGCGGCGGGATGATCGCCCTCGCCCTCGACGTCTCGGACCGCCCAGGCTTCACCGCGTTCCTCGACGAGGTCGAGCGGCGCCTCGGGCCGCTCGACATCCTGGTCAACAACGCGGGGATCATGCCGATCGGGCCGTTCGAGGAGGAGGAGGACGCGACCGTCATCCGCCAGCTCGAGATCAACCTCCACGGCGTCATCCACGGGACCAAGGAGGCCGTCCGCCGGATGCGCCCGCGCAGGACGGGCCACGTCGTCAACCTCGCGTCGGTCGCCGGCGTCGCCGCGATCCCGGGGGGCGCGACGTACTGTGCGACCAAGCACGGCGTCGTCGGGCTGACGGAGGCGGTGCGGCTCGAGCTGCGCGGCACGGGCGTCGAGGTCTCCTACGTCTGCCCCGGCCACGTCCGGACGGAGCTCACCGCGGGCGTGGAGGAGAACCGCTCGATCCCGCCCATCACGCCGGAGGAGGTCGCCGAGGCCATCGCCGGGGTGATCGAGGTGCCGCGCCCGCGGGTCTTCGTCCCCGCGACGCTCAAGGTCCCGGTGACGCTCACCGCCCTCCTGCCCCGGCGGGTGGGGGAGGGGATCTCGAAGCTCCTCAAGGCCGACCGCGCGCTGCTCGACTACGACCGCAAGGCGCGGGCCGCCTACGAGCGCCGCGCCGCCGAGAGCGCCCCGGCGGCCGAAGACGTGGTGGCCGAGCACGCGGCCTGAGCGCGTTCAGCTCGCCAGCCACTCGGCGATCCGCTCGCCGATGAGCTCGCCGTTGTCCTCCTGCAGGAAGTGGCTCGAGTCGGGGATCGGCTCGGGGGCGGGCGCGCCGATCCGGGCCGCGAACCGCTCGCCCACGGCGAGCGGGAGGATCGGGTCGGAGTCCGCCCACAGGAAGAGCTTGGGCCGGTCGTCGCGCTCGAGGGCCTCGAGCACGGCCCGGCCCTCCGCGGCGCCGGGTGCGTCGGGGCTCTGCGGGATGGCGAGCGGGAACGCGCGGGCCCCCGCCTTGGAGGCGGCGTTGACGAACGGCGCGTCGTAGGCGGCGATCACCTCGTCGCCGGGGTCGGTCTTGCAGCCGCCGCGGACCAGGAAGCCGATCGGCAGGTCCTCCGTCTTGCGCACGAAGCCCGCGAAGCGCTGCCACGCGTCGCTCATCTGCTGGGTCCCCGTCCACAGGCCGGTGTCGAGGAAGACGATGCGGTCGACGCGGTCGGCGTGCTCGACCGCGAGGCGAAGCCCGATCGGGCCGCCCCAGTCGTGGACGACGAAGGTGGCGCCGCGGAGATCGAGGTCGTCGAGCAGCGTGGCCGCCATCGCACAGTGGCGGTCGTAGGAGTAGTAGCCGAGGTCGACCGGCTTGTCCGAGCGCCCGAAGCCGACGAGGTCGGGGAGGATCACCCGGTGGCCCGCGTCGCGGACGGGCGGCAGCACCTTGCGCCACAGGTAGGACCACGTCGGCTCTCCGTGCCACATCACCACGGGCGCGCCGTCGCCCTCGTCGACGTGGGCGAGGCGCAGCCCGTCGACCGTGCGGAAGCGCGGCTCGTACTCGAAGCCCGGGAGGCCGGCGAGCAGCTCGTCGGGCGTGCGGATGGCGTCGGTCATGGAGCGGGTTCTATCCGGTCGAGCAGCGGGAGGAGCGGCTGGGCGTCGCGCGAGACGGTGATGTGGATCGCGCCGGGCTCGCGCACCCACGCGATGACGTTCAGCGCCCGCAGGCGATCGAGCACGAACTGGAAGGCGAGCGCCTGGCGGCGCGAGCCGTAGCGGCGGCGCACGTCGAAGGCGTAGCCCGTCGTGTGCAGCGAGTAGTTGCGCGTCGCCTCGCCGTTGCGGCGCACGAGCTGGCGCTGGTAGGCGACGTCGCGGACGGTCGAGGTGACCCGCAGCGGCGCGTCGTCGCCGGAGAGCTCGCGCACCTGCGCGCCGATATAGATGGCCAGGGCGAGCGCCTCCGGGCGCAGGCCGCGGTAGAGCTCGGGGGAGCGCTTGACCCGGCGCGCCAGCTCGCCCATCTGGCGCTCGCGCGCGAGGCCGAGGCGCGCCGGCTGGTCGGGGAAGGGCACGATGCGCTCCGCCTTGCGGGCACGCTCGACGTCCGACGGCCGCTCGAAGCGCTCCGTCTGCGCCGCCGGGTGCAGCACCTCCTCGGCTGAGTTCTTCGCGGTGTGCAGCGCGGCGCGCTCGGCGAGCTCGCCCGGGTCCTCGCGGTGCAGCCGCATGATCTCCTGCGCCCCGATCACCTTCCAGTAGTAGTTGGAGGAGTCGTCGCCGAGCCGGGCGAGCCGCGCGTAGGCCCCGCGATGGCGGCGCGGGCCCGAGTCGAAGTAGACCTGCGCGTAGCTGAGCTCCGACTCCTCGACGATCTCGGCGATCGGCCGGTCGTCGTCGCCGGCGCCCGCGTAGGCGCGCAGGACGCCCTCGAGGTTGCCGATGCCCATGTGGTAGGAGACGAAGGCGAGGTCCTGGCGGCCGAAGCGCCTGCGGGCGAGCGTGAGGTAGCGCGCGGTGGCTGCGAGCGCCTGGCGGGGATCGAACCGCTGGTCGACCCGCGCCCGCCGGCGCTCCAGGCGCCGCGCCTTCCTCTCCCGCCCGCGGCGGCGCTCGCGCGCGATCCGGCGGGTGAGCCGCTTGCTCTGCGCCACGTCGACCCGGAGGCCGAGCAGGTTCTGACCCGTCTCGGCGAGGATCTGGGTGAGGCCGACCGCGCCGTCGATGTCGCCGCCCGCGATCGCGTCGGGCCGGCCGGCGCTCTCGAGCATCACGAGGCCCTCGAGCCGGTCGGCGTTGACGCCCGCCTGCTGGGCCGCCCGCTCGACGAGGGGGCGCCAGCGCGCGGTGCGCGCGGCGCTCGCCGGCGCGCCGCCCGGCGAGAACGCGTAGATCGGGTGGCTGGACCCCGCCGCCGCGCGCCACTCGAAGCGCCGCCGCTCGCCCGGGTCGTAGACGAAGGGGTCGACGAAGGGCTCGACGTCCTCGTCGGCGCGGACCGCGGGCGGCTCGGGGACCTGGGTCCGCGGGACCTCCACCGCCTCGTCGCCGCCTCCGGCGACGGCGACGGCGATCGCCACGGCCGCGAGAACGGCGAGGACCAGCGCGCCGAGGCGCGGGAGCATGCCTGGGGCGAGGCGGCGCACCCTCCCCAGGACAGCAGAACCGCCTCAAGCGCGCCTCAGCGGCGCGTTCCTACCCTGCCGGGGTGGCCCGGCCGGTCCTCGCATGCCTGCACCACCTCGAGCGCCCGTCGCTCGGCCTCGCGGAGGCCCCGCTGCGCGCGGCCGGCCTCGAGCTCGACGAGCGCCGCGTCACGGAGGGCGACCCGCTGCCCGAGCTCGGCGACGTGGCGGGGATCGTCTCCTTCGGCGGCGCGCAGTCCGTCCGCGGGATCGACTCCGAGCCGGCGCTCGAGGCCGAGGCGGCGCTGCTGCGCGAGGCGGTCGAGCGGGAGGTGCCGGTGCTCGGCATCTGCCTCGGCGGCCAGCTGCTCGCACACGCGCTCGGCGGCGAGGTCGGGCGCCTGGAGCGGCGTACCGTCGCGTGGTGGGAGCTCGAGCCGGCGGCGGCCGCGGAGGGCGACCCCGTCCTCGGCGCGCTGGGCGCCCCGGTCCTCGCCCTGCACTTCAACGAGGACGGCTTCTCGCTGCCGCCGGGCGCCGTCGAGCTGCTGGGCCGCGGCGGCGCGTCGGTCGAGGGCTTCCGCGCCGGCCGGGCCGCCTGGGGCGTGCAGTTCCACCCGGAGGCCGACGGGCCGCTGCTCGAGGACTGGTACGTCAACTATCGACCCTGGATCGACCAGGCCGGGGTCGACCCGGAGGAGCTGCGGGCGGCCGGGGAGCGCTGCCTGCCCCGCCAGGCCGAGCAGGCGGACGCGCTGTTCAGGGCGTTCGCCCGCGTGGTGCTCGACGACGCGGCGCGCCGGTAGTCTCGCCGCCCATGCGGCTCATCGTCTGCTGGGGCACGTTCCCCACCCCGGGCGGTCACCCGTGCAAGGACGCCTACGACGCCCTACGGGCGGCCGGACACGAGCCGACCGTCGAGAAGGCGTACGGATACACGCTCCTCCCGGACGCGATCGCCAACCGCTCGCCCGGGCGGCGCGAGGCGAAGGCCAGGACGGGCAAGCCGACCGTCCCCATCCTCGTCCTCGACGACGACACCACGGTCGCCGACTCGAGCAACATCGTCGCCTGGGCGAAGGCCAACTCGGCGCGCTGAGCGCGCTCGACGAGAGCCCGGACTCTCGGAAAGTGGAGCTAGCCGGACTCGAACCGGCGGCCTCCTGGGTGCGATGGATGATCGATTGGTCGGAGGTGGGCGCCGAGGGCGGCGATTCCGCGGAGTAGAGCGAAGTCCCGAGCGGGTGATTTCCACCCGTGACCCCTCGCGGTTCCCCGGATGTTCCCTCTCAGTTCCCCGCGGCCGTTCGCGAGGGCTGCGCGTGACCCCCTCTGGCTGGGTGAGTAGGATCGCGAGTCAAGCGTCGTCGGGGTGTATCAGGCCGCGGACCTGGTCAAAGAACTCGAGGTCGACCTCGCCCGCTCCCTCCTCATCGCAACAGGGCGGCTTCGTTCGCGGGCCGCCGGGCGGGGCGCCGAGCCCCAGCGCGCCATAGATCTCCTCGTAGACGTCGCGTCCTCTGCGCTCGTCGTGCCGGCCGATCCGCAGGATCGCGATCTCGTACTCGGCGGCGAAGCCGAAGATGACCCGCCAGTTGCCCGTCACCCGCTTCAGGTGGGTGCAGCAGAGATGATCGACGCCCGTGCCGGTGAGCCGGTAGTCGCCGGCTTCGCAGCCGCGGGCGGCGAGATCCTGCTCCAGGGCGACCACCCGCTTCTGGACGTCCGCCCGCAGGGCGCGGAAGTCCTCCTCGGCCTCGTCTGTGCGCCAGACCGTCCAGCTCAGTGCTCAGGCCCCGCGACGACGGGTCGCCCGCCGCGACCGCGGCGCATGCTCGCGATCGAGCTCTGCAGCCGCTCGTCCTGGAGCGCGAGCTCGTCGTCGAGGTGAGCAAGCAGTGCCTGCCGCACGTTGCGGTCCTGCCCCCGCTCGCGCAGCTCGCCGAGCAGCCGGTGGGTCCGGACGACGCTCTCGATCCTGACTGCCCGCGGCTTGGTGCCGGCGTCCTCGAGCACCCCGGTGTCCAACCAGCTCCGGATCGTGGGCTCCGACACCTTGAGGAGCTTTGCGGCCACGGACACCGGGATCGGCGGAGCCGCGCGGAGCCGCCGACGCTTCGCCTCGGCGAGCGCCTTCGCGGCCTCCTCGGTGTCGCCCTTGTGCACGGCAGCCTCGGCCTCGTCCAGGTGCTGGACCTCCTCGACGGCCTCCACGTAGATGCGCTCTCGATCCTTCAGTGCCATGGGAACCCCGCCCAGGAGCGTATCGGCAGCTTTCGGGAAACGCAAGAAATCCGAATGCTGCCAACCAGGCTACTCTGCGGTCAGCGCCCACCGTCGGCGCTGTCACGGAGCCGGTTCTCCGACGCTGGAGCACGCGCGCCGCGGACGTACGACCGGGGCTGTGCAGCTGAGAAGTGACGAGGGGGCGGCACTCGGGACGCCGCCGTGTCAGGTTGAGGTCGCGTCACTGCGCGCTTGCCCCAATGTGCCTCGCGGGCGAAGGCGATGAGCCGGTCGAAGTACGTAGCGAGCGCCGGCGCGCGAATCGCGGCGGGATCGAGGATCGCCCGTGCGCGCGCGTCGTCGAAGACGGTCTCGACGTCGAAGTACGGCAGGTAGCGCGCGAGCTCTTCGGAGCGGCCCGCGAGGGCGGCACCGTCAGCCGTGAAGGCCGGGCGCGGGCGGCCCAGAGCGTCGGCGGCGAGAGCGACGAGCTCGGCGGCGGTGACGGCGTCGTGCCCCGCGGCAAGGTGCAGGACGCCGGTGACGTCGGGGCGCTCGAGGACCACATGGGCGATCGCGTCGGCGACGTAGTCGACGGGGACGACGTCGACGCGCGCACCGGGGCGCGCGGGCACGGCGTCGATGAGCCCCCTGTCGAACGCGCGCAGCGGCCAGTAGAGGACGTTGAAGGCCGAGGTCCAGCCGGTCGTGGACTCGCCGACGACGATGCTCGGGCGCAGGACGACCGCGTCTGGTCGGGCGTCGGCGACGAGCAGCTCGGCTTCAAGCTTGGTCTGCTCGTAGGTGTTGCGCAGGCGCTGGCCGCGGTCGAGGTCGTCCTCGGCGAAGACGCCGCGGTGGCGCCCGGCGACATAGGCGGTGGAGACATGGACGTAGCGCGCGCCGGCCCGTTCGGCGGCATCGAGCGCGTGGCGGGTGCCGTCGACGTTCACGCGGCGGGCGTCGTCGAGCGAGAGCCCGAAGGACACCGAGGCGGCACAGTGCACGACCGTGTCGACCGACCCGGTTGCCGGGATCGGCGCCGTGACGTCGCCGCCGAGCGCGCGGGCGCCGGCGCGCAGCTCGGGCGCCACGCCGCCCATGTCGAGCGCGGTGTCGAGG
>JALYMV010000339.1 GCA_030773575.1 Actinomycetota bacterium | reverse complement strand
CGGCCGGCCCGTCGTCCTCCGGGGCGACCTCGATGCCGACGCTCGAGCCGGCGACCGCGACCACCGCCCACGTCGCCGCGCCGAGCGCCGCGAGCGCCGTCAGGCGCGAGAAGAACCTCGTGAACCTCAAGCGCCCCGAGCTGGATTCGAACCAGCGGCCTACTCCTTAGGAGGGAGTCGCTCTATCCAGCTGAGCTATCGGGGCGTGGCGTGCAGTGAAGCGCGAACTCGCTACCGACGAGTCGCATCCCCGGCCGTCCGGCGTTGCGCTGACCGGCTTGGATGCGAACACGCGCGCGGCGGATGGTAGTCGTCCCGGTCACGTGACCGCCCGACTCGAGGCGGACGAGCGCGCGCCTTGTTGAGACCGTGCGCTCCCGGCAGCGCTCAGCCGGAGGTGGCCATCGGCTGACGCCGCAGGTCGGGCCTCGCGCTCGACGGTACAGCCGGCACCCCGGATCCCGGGCGGCAGTCCGGATACATCACGCAGGGCCATCCACGCGCCGAGTCGGCGGCGTCCGGCCGCCGATCCGCGAGGCGGGCCGTCGTAGTCACCAGGACCCGCCCTGACTTCGCGATCCGCTCGACCGGCGCTGAGGACGGCGCAAGCTCGCTCGCGCCGATCGCCAGCGCCAGCGGGGTGCCGACCACCACGGAGAGCGCTCCCTTGCGGAGCGCCCGGCGCCACGCGCGCCGGCGAGCGATCTGCGCCGCCGCGGCGATCTCCAGTCGCTCGCCCAGCTCCTCGAGCTCTGCGGGAAGATCCCGGGGGTCCGGCAGCATCGGCTCCATCACACCGATATGTATCCGGTGGCCGATGTATGTCGCGGCGCCCGAGGCGCCCGCGGCCATCGGGCGCGGAACGGGACGGGGCTCACCTACAGGTGGGGTCGACTGACGAGTTGCCGCGGCCGGCGTAGTAGGTTGCCCGCGGTAACAACTTCGCCGAGCCCACGCCCGGCGGTCTTTCGGGGGAGGGACGCGCACTGCGAGGATCACCATCGAGCAGCGGGAAGACGTCCGCATGAGCACGGGCACGCCTGAGCTGCTCGAGGTCGAGGTGAGCTCCGCCGAGATCGTCGCCGAGCCGGGCGTCGCCATCGCGAGGTCGCCGCTGCAGCTCTTCTGGCGCCGCCTGCGGCGAGACAGGGTGGCGGTGACGGCGCTGGCGTTCATCCTGACGCTGGTCGCCCTCGCGATCCTCGCGCCCGCAATCGTGAGCGTCGCCGGGGCGCCGGGTCCGCGGGTCCAGAGCTCGGAGGCCCTCGATCTCTTCGGCTCCCCGAGCGGACCCTCGGCCGCGCATCCCTTCGGGGTCGACCGGATCGGTCGCGACATCTTCTCGCGCACGGTCTACGGCTCCCGCGTCTCCCTGCAGGTGGCGCTGATCGCCACCGGCCTCGCGGTGGTCATCGGCGTCATCGTCGGCCTTCTCGCCGGCTTCTATCGCGGGTGGGTCGACACGCTGCTCTCGCGCCTCACCGACGTGGTCCTCGCCTTTCCGATCCTGCTCCTGGGGCTCGGCCTGGCGGCGGCGTGCTCCGGGGCCAAAGGCTGCTTCGGCGGGCTCATCCAGCCCGGCCTGCCGGTCGTCATCATGGTGATCGCGATCATCAACTGGACCTACATCGCCCGCATCGTGCGCGGGCAGGTGCTGTCCCTACGAGAGAAGGAGTTCGTCGAGGCGGCACGATCGCTCGGCGCCTCCGACGTGCGGATCATCAGCCGCGAGATACTCCCCAACCTCGTGGCCCCCCTCATCGTCTACGCCTCCCTCCTGATCCCGGCGAACATCCTCCTCGAGGCGGCGCTGTCGTTCCTCGGCGTGGGCGTCGGGGCGGGCACTCCGTCCTGGGGCGCCATGATCGCCGAGGCGACCACCCTCTTCCCGGACGCCTGGTGGTACATGCTCTTCCCGGGCGTCGCCCTACTCCTGACCGTGCTGGCGTTCAACCTGATCGGCGACGGCCTGCAGGACGCCCTCAATCCGCGTCGCCGCTGAAGCCGGCGCCGCCATCCAACATCGTCGACCGACGAAAGGACACGAGACCATGTCAAGATCACTGCTGAGGACGCTCCTCGCGCTTGCCGCGCTTGGAGCTGCGCTCGCCCTCGCCGCGTGTGGGGGCGACGAAAGCCCTGCCGGTGGTGGAGGCGCCGGTTCGCCGGCCAGCAAGGACGAAGGTGGCGGCAGTGTCACCGACCGGCTCTTCGCGGGCACGGCCGCCGACAACCGGGAGAACCCCGCGGAGGGCGGCAAGAAGGGCGGCAAGCTGACGGTCCTCTCCGGGGGCGACGTCGATTTCATGGACCCCGGTAAGACGTACTACTCGTACGCCTTCGGGATCATGAACGCGCTGCACCGCGGGCTGTTCGCCTACCTGCCCGGCGATACCGGCAAGCCGGTGCCCGACCTCGCCGCGGACGACGCCGAGATCGCCCCGGACGGCAAGACCGTCACGGTCAAGCTGAAGGAGGGCGTGATGTTCTCCGCGCCCGTGAAGCGCGCGGTCACCTCCAAGGACGTCAAGTACGCGATCGAGCGAGCGTTCACCGCCAACGTCGCCAACGGCTACGCGCGGGCCTACTTCGGCGACCTGGTCGGCGCACCGAAGGAGCCGGGCGACTACGAGGAGATCGACGGGATCCAGACGCCCGACGACCAGACCATCGTCTTCAAGCTCACCAAGGGCACCGGCGCGACGCTCGCAGGCGCGCTTGTCATGCCGATCTCCATGCCGGTGCCGAAGGAGTTCGCGCAGAAGTACGACCGGAAGAAGCCCTCCACCTACGGCGAGGAGTTCGCCGTCTTCACCGGGCCCTACAAGGTCGAGAGCGACGCGCAGGGCAAGCAGACCGGCTACGTCGCGGGCAAGCGCATCAACCTCGTCCGCAACCCCGACTATGCGGCGGTCGACGACTTCCGTCCGGCGTTCCTCGACGCGATCGACATCCGTGCCGGCAACGAGGACAACAACGTGGCGACGCGCCGAACGCTGTCCGGCGAGAGCCTGGCCCTGGGCGAGCTCGAGCCGCCCTCCAATCAGCTCAAGCGGCTGCTGCAGAGCAACAAGAAGGAGCTCTCCGCGGTCCCGGGCGGTGGCTGGCGCATGATCTCGATGGACACGTCGCGCCCGCCGTTCGACGACATCAACGTGCGCAAGGCCGTCATCGCCGGCTTCGACCGCAATGCGGCGCGCCAGCAGCGCGGCGGCGAGGCGCTCGGTGCGATCGCCCAGGGGCTCATCCCGCCCGGCATGTCCGGCTTCGAGGAGTCCAACGGGTTCGACGGCTTCTCCAAGGAGTTCGACTGGCTGAAGAACCCGGCCGGGGACCGGAACCTCAGCGCTCAGTACTTCAAGAAGGCCGGCTTTGCGTCGGGCAAGTACGACGGCGACGAGGAGCTCCTCCTCGTCGCGGACAGCGCCGAGCCCGACAAGTCGATCGCGCAGATCACCGAGCAGCAGCTCAACGAGCTGGGCTTCAAGACGAAGCTGCGGCTGGTGACCCGCGACACCATGTTCACGAAGTTCTGCAACGTCCCGAAGTCGGAAGTCCACGTGTGCCCGTCCGTCGGCTGGTTGCAGGACTTCGCCGACCCGCAGACGATGCTCGACCCGACGTTCAACGGCAAGAACATCCTCGAGTCGGGCAACTCGAACTGGCCCGAGCTCGACGTCCCCGCGGTCAACGCCGCGATGGAGAAGGCGAAGCTCGTCACCGAGCCCGAGGAGCGGGCCAAGGCGTGGGCCGGCGTCAACCGGATGATCATGGCCCAGGCGCCGTCCATCCCCTACATGTGGGACTACCAGGCGATCGTCGCGTCGCCCAACGTCCGCGGCGTTCAGAACGGGTACTCCACGACCTGGGACTGGAACTTCACCTCGCTGAGGTAGGGTCGCCTCCGGATTCCGATCCATCGGCCCGCCGCCTCGCGCGGCGGGCCGATGCGTCACTCCTCGTCCCATGGCCGCTTACATCGCACGCCGCCTGCTCGGCATGGTGTTCCTGCTGATCATCGTCAGCGGCGTCACCTTCGTCATCTTCAACGTCTTCCCGTCGACCGACCCGGCGGTACTGCGGGCGGGCCGGCAGCCGACGCCGGAGCTCATCCAGCAGATCCGCGTCGACCTCGGGCTCGACCGGCCGCTGATCGTCCAGTTCGGCGACTACATCTATCGCGTCTTCGCCTTCCAGGACTTCGGACGCAGCTATCAGACCAACAAGGCGGTTCTCGGGCAGATCCTCGAGAACCTCCCGGCGACGCTCTCCCTGACGGTCGGCGGGGTGCTGGTGTGGCTGACGGTCGGCTTGTCGGTCGGGATCCTCTCCGCCGTCAAGCACCGCTCCATCTTCGACCGCGTCGCGATCGGCCTCTCGCTGATCGCGATCTCCGCCCCCGTGTACTGGCTCGGGCTCGTGGCCCTGTATCTCTTCGCGCCGGACTTCGGGATCTTCGGCCTGAACTTCCTCGGAGGGCAGGGATCCTACGTCCCCTTCACGGAGAACCCGGGCGTCTGGCTGAAGTCGCTCGTGCTGCCGTGGTTCGTGCTGGCCGCCACGTTCGCGGCGGTCTACTCGCGGCTCCTGCGAGGGTCCCTGCTCGAGGTCCTCGACGAGGACTACATCCGCACCGCCCGCGCGAAGGGTCTCTCGGAGCGGCGCGTCATCGGGCGCCACGGCGTCCGCAGCGCGCTCGCGCCGGTGGTCACGGTGCTCGGCCTCGATCTCGGCATCCTGCTCGGCGGCGCGATCCTCACCGAGTCGGTGTTCAACATCCCGGGGGTGGGCAGGCTGGCGTACGATGCGATCCTCCGAGGCGACCTGCCGATCGTGCAGGGCACCGTGCTCTTCGGCGCGTTCTTCATCATCGTCCTGAACCTGATCGTCGACATCGTGTATGCCCTGCTCGACCCGCGGGTCCGGTTCTAGCCATGGCGCTGCTCGAGGTACGCGACCTCAAGGTGAGCTTCGACACCGACGACGGGGTGGTGCGTGCCGTCGACGGCGTGTCCTACTCCGTCGACGCCGGGCAGGCGCTCGGCATCGTGGGTGAGTCGGGCTCCGGCAAGAGCGTCTCCAACCTCACGGTGCTGGGCCTGACGCGGGCGAAGAACGCGAGCTTCAGCGGGCAGGTCATGTTCGACGGTCGCGACCTGTTGACCCTCTCCGGGAAGGAGCTGCAAGCCGTGCGCGGCCAGGAGATCGCGATGATCTTCCAGGATCCGCTCTCGTCGCTGCATCCGTTCTATCGCGTCGGCGACCAGCTCGTCGAAGCGGTGCGCAGCCACCATGAGACGTCGCGCAAGGCCGCCAAGCAACGCGCTCTGGAGATGCTGCGGCTCGTGGGCATCCCCGAGCCTCACATGCGCATCGACGCCTATCCGCACCAGTTCTCGGGCGGTATGCGCCAGCGTGCGATGATCGCGATGGCGCTCATCAACGAGCCGAAGCTGATCATCGCCGACGAGCCGACCACGGCGCTCGACGTGACGGTCCAGGCGCAGATCCTCGAACTGCTCTCTCGCCTGCAGCAGGAGACCGGCACCGCGGTGATCATCATCACCCACGACCTGGGGGTCGTGGCGGAGATGACCGACCACATCGCGGTGATGTACGCGGGGCGTGTCGTGGAGCAGGCGCCGACCGGTCAGCTCTTCGGCGCGCCGGAGCACCCGTACACCTGGGGGCTCCTGCGCTCGATCCCCCGGTTGGACGCCTCGCGCGACGAGGAGCTCGTGCCCATCGAGGGACGGCCGCCTTCGCTCATCAACCGCCCCTCGGGCTGTTCCTTCCATCCGCGGTGCCCGTATGTCCGGCCGGCCCACACGCGCGTCGATCCCCCGCTGGAGCCGGTCGATGGCAGCCCGGATCATTCCGTGGCGTGCCTGCTGGCCGCCGAGACCCGGCGCAATCTCTGGCGCCGGCTCGCCTCCGGCGCCACACCGCAGACGGCCCGTGACGCGGTCCGGATCGTGGACGCTCCCTCGTGAGCCTCTCCGCCCGCTCAGCCGAGGAGGCTGGGTCGCGCGGCGGCGGCGAGCCGCTGCTCGAGGTGCGCGATCTCGTCAAGCACTTTCCGATCACCAAGGGCTTCCTCGTCCGCCGCCAGGTCGGCGCCGTGCGCGCGGTCGACGGCGTCTCCTTCGACGTCCTGCGCGGCGAGACGCTCGGCCTGGTGGGGGAGTCGGGCTGCGGCAAGTCGACCACGGCCCGGCTGATGATCCGGCTGCTGTGCCCGACGAGCGGCTCGATCCGCTTCGAGGGCCGCGAGATCGCCGACATCGGGGGCGCCGAGCTCAAGGCACTGCGCCGGAACGTGCAGATGATCTTCCAGGATCCCTACTCGTCGCTGAACCCGCGCAAGACGGTCGGCTCGATCATCGCCGACCCGTTCGTCATCCACGGCCTCAACAAGGGCGAGGGCGAGCGCAAGCGCGCGGTGCAGGACCTGATGGACACCGTCGGGCTCAACCCGGAGCACTACAACCGCTACCCGCACGAGTTCTCCGGCGGCCAGCGCCAGCGCATCGGCGTCGCCCGCGCGCTCGCGCTCAAGCCGAAGATGATCGTCGCCGACGAGCCGGTCTCCGCGCTCGACGTCTCCATTCAGGCCCAGGTGCTCAACCTGCTGCGAGACCTGCAGCGCGACCTCGGCCTGACGCTCGTCTTCATCGCCCACGACCTGTCCGTGGTGCGCCACATGTGCGATCGCGTGGCGGTGATGTACCTCGGCAAGATGGTCGAGCTCGCCGACTCCGACCAGCTCTACGCCCACCCGCGGATGCCCTACACGGGCGCGCTGATGTCGGCCGTGCCGGTCCCGGACCCCGTCCTGGCCGGCCAGAAGAAGCGCCAGCTGCTCACGGGCGACGTCCCCTCGCCGACCAACCCGCCGAAGGCCTGCCCGTTCCACACGCGCTGCTGGAAGGCACAGGCGGTCTGCGCGACGGAGACCCCGCTGCTCGAGCCCAAGGACGGCGGCAACCTCGCCGCCTGCCACTTCCCGCTCACCGACGCCGAGGTCGCCGAGCGGATTCCCAGCACCAAGGTCGTTCAGTCGTCCTCGTCGTAGAGCGACTCCGCGGCGATCTGGTTGCGCTTGCGGTCGAACAGTTTGATCTCGAGGAAGTCGCCCCGGTAGTCGTCGGGGGCGAGCAGCGTGAAGCGGCCGTCGGCGACCGGGCACTGGTCCACCGTGAGGGCGGCGAGCTCGGCCGTCACCACGACGCCCTCGGCCACCAGCGGGCGGCCCCACACGAGGGTCATCGCGGCGACGTTGCCGCCCTCCCCGCGCCAGCCGCCGACCGCCTCGTCGCAGAGGTCCATGCGCCAGTCGGGGTTGCGCTCGGCGGTCTCGTCGGTGTAGTCGGCCGAGGCGAAGAAGTCGGCGGGCTCGGACTCCGCGTCACCCGGGGTGAAGGAGACGTAGCCGAAGAGCTCGAGGCCGGTGGAGGTCGGCGCCGTGACCGGCACGTAGGTTCGCCCGGCCCAGGTGCGGTCGGGGTGCCAGGCCGGCTCCCCGGGCTCGCCCAGGTCGTCCTCGCCCGGGTCGATCGCCGCGACGGCGGCGAGGAACTCCTCCCGCAGCCGGCCCTCCCAGCGGCCGTAGGGCGCGCCGTCCTGCGGCGGCTCGGCGGCGAAGCGGCAGACGAAGCGATCCTCGGGCGGCACGCCGCCGCAGGCTAGCCGGTCAGGCGGCGGCCGTGAGCTTTGACTCGGCAGCCGCCGGAGCCGGAGCCGGGCTCACGGCGGCGGCCGAGGCGGGGGCCTTCGCGGGCCGCTGCAGGCGCGCCAGCAGGTACACCCCGCCGGCGAGGCCCGAGAGGCCGCTCACCGCGCCCGCGGCGAGCAGGACGTCGGCAGAGGAGAGGAAGGGGATCATGATCACTCGTATTGATCGGGCGGCGCGCTCGTGACCTTTAGCGGGCGCGTGCGCCGGTGCCCCTTCCGGCCTGACCATTGAACCGCGATCGGTCGCGGGCCGCAACCGGCCCTTCATGCAATCTTCAGAGCTCGATCAGCAGGCTGACCGGGCCGTCGTTGACCAGCTCGACCTCCATGTGCGCGCCGAAGACGCCGCGCTTGGCGCCCAGCCGCTCGCACACGCGGACATACAGCGGCTCGGCGTACTCGGGCCGGGCGGCGTCGACGTAGGCGGGCCGGTTGCCCTTGCGCGTGTCGCCGTAGAGGGTGAACTGCGAGACGCAGAGGACCTCGCGCTCGCCGAGCGGCTCGTTCATCCGCCCGGCGGCGTTGGGGAAGATCCGCAGCGCGCGGACCTTGCCGGCGAGCCGGTCGGCCCGCGCCTCGTCGTCGTCGTGGGTGACGCCGAGCAGGACGAGCAGCCCGGGGCCGATCGCCGCGACGACCTCGCCGCCCACCCGGACGTGGGCCCGCGACACGCGCTGGACGAGCGCCCGCACTCAGAGCCCCGCCGCGACGAGGGCGACGACGACCACCACGGCGGTCGACCAGGCGATCGCCGCCGCGGCGAACTGCAGGTCGAGCCCGTAGGCGTGGGCCACCACGAGGCCGTTGATCCCGGCGGGCATGGCGGCCAGCAGCAGGTAGGGCTCCGGGAGGTCGATGCGGCTGCTCGTCGCGCCGGCGCTGCTGGCCGGCCTGGCCGCGCCGCTCAGCAGCATCACGCGCAGCAGCGCGCGCGCCGACCGCCCGGCGGCCTCGCCCCAGCGGCGCTCGGCGCAGACGCCCACCCCCGTGGCGAGCGCGACCGTGAGGGCGATCGCGATCAGGCCGCGCGCAGCTCGGCGGCGGCTGTCTCCGGCGCGAGCTCGTTGAGGTCGAGGCCGGTCCCCAGCTCCAGCCCGCCCAGGCTGGTGAGGCGGGGGAGGATTTCGATCCGCCACGCGAAGTGGTCGGCGCCGTGGGGCGCCGTGCGCACCCACAGGTTCAGCGGCGGCGACCCGCCCAGCCGCCGCGCCAGCCGGTTGAGGCCGTCGTGGAGCAGGGCCGCCCCCGTCGCGCCGTCGTCCTCGAAGCGCGCGCGGGCCCGGCGCGGCGCGAGGACGAGCTGGAAGGGCAGCCGCGAGGCGAAGGGCGCCAGCAGCACGGCGTCGTCGTCGACCGCGACGAGGCGCTCGCGGCGGCGGACCTCCTCCTGGACGAGGTCCGCGAGCAGGTTGCCGCCCATCGTGCGGGTGGCGTGCGCGCCGAAGCGCTCTCGCTCGCGCGCGATCGCGGCGGGGACGAACGGCAGCGCGTAGAGCTGCGCATGGGTGTGGATCAGCGACGCACCGGCCTCCGCGCCCTCGTTGACCAGCAGGTGCAGGCAGCTCGCGCCCTCGTGCGCGCGCATCCGCTCGCGCCAGGCGTCCATGGCGAGGGCGAGCTGCCCCGGCTCGAGCCCGGCCAGCGTCGCGGCGGCGTGCGGGGCGTTGACGATGACCTCGTGGTGGCCGAGCGCCGGCTGGGCGGAGAACAGGCCGGGGTCCGAGGTCGGCGGTGGGGCCGGGGCGCCGGCGTCGAGGGCCGGATATGAGTTGGGGATCGCGCGGGCCCTCCAGCCCGGCGTGTCGGGTGCGCGCCCGGGCGCCGCCCCAAAGGCGGCGAGCTCGGACGGGGTGCGCTCCTCGTGGCCCTCGAGCAGCGGGTCTGCGGGCTCGTCGACCGCAGGCGGCGCCGGCAGCTTCCAGCCGCCGCCGGGGCGATCCCCCCGCCCCTCGGCGATGATCGCCCGCAGGCCGGTCAGCGGGTCGACCCGGATCTCATGCACGGACGAGCTCCTTGCGCATCGTGACGTGCTCGATGCCCTCCTGGACGAACCGCTCCCCGCGCTCGACGTAGCCCGCCTGCTCGTAGAGCGGCTGCGCGGCCGTCTGGGCGTTGAGGACGATCAGGTGCGCGCCGGCCGAGCGCGCCTCGCGCTCGGCCTCGGCGAGCAGCGCGGTGGCGATCCCCCGCCGGCGGACGTCGCGCCGCACGACCAGGCGGCCGAGCCGCGCG
>JALYMV010000338.1 GCA_030773575.1 Actinomycetota bacterium | reverse complement strand
GCGCCCAGCCGCATGACGCCACCCAGGCGGGCGGCCGCGTCTTCGTCGCCGACGAGCGCGCCGACACCGTCACGGTGCTCGAGGGTGGCCGGCGCGTCGGGCGCTTCCGCGTCGCCCGCCAGCCGGGCGGTCTCGCGCCGGTCGACGGAGGGCGGGCGGTCGCGGTGGTCTCCGTCCGCGACCGGGTGGTCGAGCTCTTCGAGACGAAGCCGCCCTACCGGCGCCTCGGCCGCGAGAACGCCGGGATCGGACCGACTCACGCGGTCTCCGACGGCGAGCGGACCGTGTTCGTCACCGACACGGCCGGCGACGCGCTGCTCGTCTTCCGCACGGAGCCCGGGCTCGAGCTGCGCCGGCGCCTGGCGATGCCGACCTCGCCCTACGGGATCGACATCGACACGGAGCGCGACCGGCTGTTCGTCACGCTCCAGGGCTCCAACCGGCTGGTCAAGCTGTGGACGAAGGGCCCGCGGACCGTGGCGAAGATCCCCACCGTCCGCCAGCCGCGCTCCGTCGCGGTCGACGACCGCACGGGCCGCGCATTCGTCACGGGTGACCGCGGCGTGCTTCAGCTGGTCGATCCCGACGACCGCTGATCAGGGCTGGCGCGCCGCGCCCGCAGCAGGTAGAGCAGCCCCGAGCCCGCAAAGAGCAGCGCGGAGGCCAGCAGCCAGCGCTCGAGGTAGCCGTCGTAGACGTCGGCCGCCCGCGCGGCATAGGCCGACTCGGCCTTCTGTAGCCCGAGGATGACCGGGAAGAAGACGAGCAGCAGCAGGAGCGAGAGCCCGGCCGGCACCCGCACGAAGTTGACCGCCCGGCGCGGGCGGCGCGTCCGCGTGGCCGCCCGGTCGAGCACCGAGTAGAAGGGCAGCAGCAGGAAGTCGTGGAGGAGCACCGCCCCGATGGCCCAGGTGAGGATCCCCAGCGGGCTGCGGGCGTCGACGAGCTGCAGGACCGCCCAGCCCGCCACCGCGAGCGAGACCAGGTGGCCGAGCGCGTGCAGCGGACTGTCGCCGTAGCGGCGGCCGATCACGCCGGGCGGTCCTCGGAGAAGTCGACGAGCCGGACCCACTTCGTGTTGTGCACCCCGGGCAGCGTGGGGACGATGATCCGTGCCGGGAAGCCGTGGTCGAGCGATAGGTCGGCGCCGTTGACCTTCAGGGCGAGCAGGGACCGCTCGTCGGTGAGCTGATCGCGCCCGAGCGTCACCTCGCGGAAGCCGCCGCGCGCCTGCAGCGACTCCACGTACACCTGCCGCGCGCCGGTCGCGCCGACCATGCGCGCGAGCTCGGGCAGCGTCACGCCGGTCCACGTCTGGGTGGTCGACCAGCCCTCCACGCAGCCGATGGTCAGCCGCTCGGTGCGCTGCGGCAGCGCGAGCAGGTCGTCACGCGACAGGATGCGCTCCCCGCCCGGCCCGCGCACGGTCAGCCGGTAGGCCTCGCTCACCAGGTCCCGCGTGATGCCGGCGAGCTTCGCCGTCTTGTTGACCGGGAAGGCGTTGGGCCCGGAACCCGGCGCGTCGCGGCGGGGGGCCAGGAACGCCAGCCGCCGCAGCGGTCCGCCGATCGACTGGCCGACGTTGGCGACCAGCAGGGCCGCCGAGCCGGCGCCCACGAAGGCGAGCAATCCGCGCCGGCTGATGGTGGGCTCGGCGGGCTCGGTTGGGACCAGGCCGCCGTGCGGGTCGCCGGGCTCGGGGCGGGTATGGGCGAGATCATCGCGCAGCGGGCGCAGCACGCCGCGCTCCCGGTAGGCGCGGCGGATGACCCGTGCCTTGACGGCGACGTGCAGGGCGAGCGACGCCACGAAGATGACCCCGCCGTAGTAATGGGCGGTCACGAACGAGAACGGGAACGCGTAGAAGTAGAGGATGTCCGCCACGCCGGTGGCCAGCTCGAAGACGGCGCTCGAGACGAGCAGGGTGATCGACAGCCGCTCGAGCGCCTGCGCCGGCGAGACGACGGGCGGCCAGGCGAACAGCCGCGGGATCACCGACCACAGCTTCGCCAGCAGCAGCGGGATCGCCACGAGCCCCGCGTTCACGTGGAGCCCCTGGTTGAGCGCGTAGAGCCACGTGGGCCCGGTGAACCACCCGGGGGTCGTCAACGGCAGGTCCTCGCCAGGCGGGATCAGCGCGTTGTCGCCGAGGTCCGGCTGGTAGGCGGCGTGGGAGACGAAGCCCGTCAGGGCTGTCACCGTGATGGCGACGAGCAGGATCGACCCGAGGATCGACGTCAGCCACGGCCCGCGCAGCGGGCTGCGCCAGAATCCGCGCCGGAACGGACCCGGCGGCGGGGTCTCGGGGAAGAGCCTCATGTCAGTTGCGCACCAGCCGCGAGAACCAACGGCCCTCGTCCTCGAAGGTCTCGAGCTCGCGCATGTCGGCCTGCCGCGCGATCGGCGTCATGGCGTCGGCCGCCACGTGCGCCCACGGGAACCACTCGCTCACCGCCCGATCGGATTCGATGCGCACGTTCGCCATACGCGTCGGGGAGCCGGGCGGATCGACCTCGACGATCGCTTCGCCGCCGGGGCGCAGCAGCCCGCAAACGCGGTCGAGCAGCGCGGCCGGCCATCCGCCGATGCCGATGTTGCCGTCGAGCAGCAGAGCGGTCGCCCAGCTCCCCGAGCCCGGCACCTCCGAGAAGATCGAGCCCTCGACGACCTGCCCGCCGCGCGAGCGGGCGATCGTCACCGCCGCCGGCACGAGGTCGACGCCCAGCGCCGGCTTGTTGGCCGCCTCGAGCGCCTCGAGCAGGCGCCCCGGGCCGCAGCCGACGTCGAGCACCGGCGCGGCGACCCGCGCGACGATGCGGTCGTCGACCGGCGTCGTGGGGGCCAGCCAGCGCTCGAGCGGCATCGGGTCGATCCGGCCGTGCTCCGTGCGCAGGCGCACCCGCGGCGGAGGCGGCCCGCTTCCGGCGGCGTGCCGGACCGCGATGGCCAGCAGGCGCGCGTAGAAGACCTCGGCGGGCATGGGCACCGCCTCCGAGGCGCGCTCGCGCGGCCGCACGCCGCCGTCGGGCACGGCGGTCATGCCGGCGTCCCCAGCATCGCCTCGACCTCGGCCAGCTCGGCGGCGAACCGCGTGCCGGGCGCCACGGCCGCCACCGCCCGGGCGTCCTCGATGGTGTCGACGTCGAGCAGGGGCGGGAGGTCGGCGACCGCCAGACCCAGCTCTGCGAGCCGCGCTCGCTGGGCGGCGCCCGTCGTGTCGGAGCTCATCGGCACGCCCGCGAAGACTCGCGCATCGGCAGCGCGCAGGCCGATGGCCCAGTAGCCGCCGTCCTCCGCGTCGCCGACCACCGCGCCCGCGGCGCCCTCGTCGAGCGCGGACAGCCCCTCCTCGAGCAGCTCGGGCGTGAGCTGCGGGGTGTCCATCCCGACCAGCAGCGCGGGGGCGCCGGCGTCGGCGAAGGCGCCGGCCAGCCGGTCGCCCAGGCCGCCCGCGCGCTGCGCGATGATCTCGAAGCCCTCCGGCACCCACGCACCCGGGTCTCCGTCGAGGACGAGGACCCGGCGTCGCCCCCCCCCCCCC
>JALYMV010000337.1 GCA_030773575.1 Actinomycetota bacterium | reverse complement strand
GGTTCGGCCGCGCCGAGCTCGCCGACGCGGTCGCGGGGCGCGGAGAGGTCCACGTGCCGCCGCCCGTCGCGATCGCCCGGCGGCTCATCGACGGCTGGCTGGCCGGCGGCCTGCGCCCGCCCCTTGCGTAGCCTGTCGCCGGGTGCGGCTCGAGGACTACGCGCTCATCGGCGACACGCAGACCGCCGCGCTGGTCGGGCGCAACGGCTCGGTCGACTGGCTCTGCTTCCCCCGCTTCGACTCGGGCGCGTGCTTCGCGGCGCTGCTCGGCGACCCGGCCAACGGGCGCTGGCTGCTGGCTCCAGAGGACCCGGCCGCGCGCGTCGTCTCGCGCCGCTACCGCCCCGGGACGCTCGTCCTCGAGACGGAGTGGGAGTCCGCGGAGGGCGCCGTCCGGGTCCTCGACTTCATGCCCCCGCGCGGGGAGGCGCCCGATGTCGTCCGGCTCGTGGAGGGCCTGCGCGGCCGGGTGGCGATGCGCTCCGAGCTCATCATCCGCTTCGACTACGGCTCCGTCGTCCCCTGGGTCCGGCGCCGGGAGGGCGGGATCCACGCGGTGGCCGGCCCGGACGCCCTCGACCTCCGCACGCCGGTCGAGCTGCGCGGGGAGAACCTCACGACGATCGCGACCTTCGCCGTCGCCGCCGGCGATGAGGTCCCCTTCGTCCTCACCTGGCACCCGTCGCACGAGCCCGCGCCGCGCCACGTCGACGCTGCCCGCGCCGCCCGCGAGACGGAGCGCTGGTGGACGGATTGGAGCGAGCGCTGCACCTACCAGGGGCGCTGGCGGGAGGCGGTGCTCACCTCGCTGATGGCGCTCAAGGCGCTCACCTACGCGCCGACGGGGGGGATCGTCGCCGCGGCGACCACGTCCCTGCCCGAGCAGCTCGGCGGGGTGCGCAACTGGGACTACCGCTACTGCTGGCTGCGCGACGCGACCTTCACGCTCTACGCGCTGATGCTCGGCGGCTACGTCGACGAGGCGCGCGCCTGGCGCGACTGGCTGCTGCGTGCCGCCGCGGGTCAGCCCGAGGCGATGCAGATCATGTACGGGCCGGCGGGCGAGCGGCGGCTGCTCGAGTACGAGGTGCCGTGGTTGAGCGGCTACGAGGGCGCCCGCCCGGTGCGGGTCGGCAACGCGGCGGCCGAGCAGTTCCAGCTCGACGTCTACGGCGAGGTGCTCGACACCTTCCACGTCGCGCGCGGGGCCGGCCTGGAGGCGCACGCGGCGGGATTGGGGCTCGAGCGCGCGCTCGTCGCCTACCTGGAGACGGCCTGGAAGGAGCCCGACGAGGGGATCTGGGAGGTCCGCGGGCCGCGGAGGCACTTCGTGCACTCGAAGGTGATGGCGTGGACGGGCGTCGACCGCGCGATCAAGGCGGTCGAGCGCTTCGGGCTGGACGGGCCCGTCGACCGCTGGCGCCGGCTGCGCTCCGACATCCACGAGGAGGTCTGCCGCCAGGGCTACGACGCCGACCGCGGGACCTTCGTGCAGTCCTACGGGGCGGAGGCGCTCGACGCGAGCCTCCTGCTGATCCCGCTGGTCGGCTTCCTGCCCCACGACGACCCGCGCGCTCGGGGGACCGTCGCGGCGATCGAGCGCGAGCTCTCCCACGACGGGTTCATCGCCCGCTACGACACCCGGCTGGCCGACGACGGGCTGCCCCCGGGCGAGGGCGTCTTCCTGCCGTGCACGTTCTGGCTGGCCGACAACCTGGCGCTGCAGGGGCGCCAGGCCGAGGCCGAGGCCATCTTCGAGCGGCTGCTGGCCCTGCGCACCGATCTCGGCCTGCTCTCCGAGGAGTACGACGTCGGCGAGAAGCGCCTGGTCGGCAACTTCCCGCAGGCGTTCACGCACGTCGGGCTGGTCAACACGGCCCGCAACCTCGATCCGGAGGGGGCGCCGCGGCCGTTCGAGCGGCGCCGGTAGGCGAGGGGCGGGCCGAGGTCGCCGGGGCGACCCGTCCGGCGGCGGCCCTATTCTGACGCGCCGATGGCGGTCCGCCGGATGGTCACAGGCGCGTGCGCGGCGCTGGCCGCGCTGGCAGCCGGCGGCTGCGGGACGGGCGACGACCGCCGGGAGGTGACCGAGGTGACGGAGGCCTTCGCGCGCGAGCAGCGCTCCGGCGCCGGCGCGGCCGCCTGCGCACGCCTGGGCCCCGGCG
>JALYMV010000336.1 GCA_030773575.1 Actinomycetota bacterium | reverse complement strand
CGCTGGCCCTGCGCGCGCGCGGATACGAGGTCGTGGGCTGCGACGCCGGCGTGGTGGGCGAAGCGGTCCGGCGCGAGCTCGAGGGCGCCGGCGTGGCGGTCTGGCCGCGCGGC
This sequence comes from Actinomycetota bacterium, assembly GCA_030773575.1. Lineage (GTDB taxonomy): Bacteria > Actinomycetota > Thermoleophilia > Solirubrobacterales > Solirubrobacteraceae > JACCYI01. Next base: position 2,512 of record JALYMV010000336.1, on the reverse strand, counting down.
GACGGCGTCGAGCTCCTGGCCGGCGTGCGCTGGGTGGTCAAGAGCCCGGGCGTGCCGGCGCAGGCGCCGGTGGTCGCCGCGGCGCGCGAGCGCGGCGTGCCGCTGATCGGCGAGATGGAGCTCGGCTGGCGGTTGCTCGAGAACCCGTGCATCGCGGTCACCGGCTCCAACGGCAAGACCACGACGGTCGAGCTGATCGGGCACGTTCACCGCGAGGCGGGCCTGCCGGTGGCGGTGGCGGGCAACGTCGGCACGGCGCTCACCTCGCTGGCCGGCGAGCTCGGGCCCGAGCCGGTGGTGGTCTGCGAGGCGTCGTCCTTCCAGCTCGAGGACACGGAGGCCTTCGCGCCCGACGCGGCCGTGCTGCTCAATCTCACCGAGGACCACCTGGACCGCCACGGAACGCTCGACGCCTATCGCGAGGCCAAGCTGCGGATCTTCGCCCACCAGCCCAACGAGGCGGTGGCCGTCGCCCCGCTCGGGCTCGGCGTCGAGGGCCTGGGCGGATGCGCGCGGCGCGTCTGCTTCGGCGCCGGGCACGGCGCCGAGCTCGCCGATCGCGCCGGGCAGCTGTGGTGGGACGAGGAGCCGCTCATGGCCACGGAGGAGATCCGGCTGCGCGGGCCGCACAACCGCGAGAACGCGATGGCCGCCGCGGCGGTCTGCCTCGCGCGGGGCGTCGAGCCCGACGCCGTTCGCGCCGGCCTGGCCACCTTCGGCGGCGTCCCGCACCGCCTCGAGGAGGTGGCGACGATCGACCGGGTGCTCTACGTCAACGACTCCAAGGCCACCAACGTCGCCTCGGCGGTGGTCGGCATCTCCTCCTTCGAGGGCGGCGTCCACGTCATCCTCGGCGGCCGCGGCAAGGGGTCGGACTACGGCCCGCTCGCCGAGCCGGTGGCACAGCGGTGCCGCGCGGTGCGCCTGATCGGCGAGGCCGGCCCGGAGATCGGCGAGGCGCTCGCCGACACGGGGGTCGCGCTGCACCTCGACTCCGAGCTCGAGCGCGCGGTCGAGGGCGCGCGGGCGGCCGCGCGGCCGGGCGAGGTCGTCCTGCTGTCCCCCGCCTGCGCGTCGTATGACCAGTACTCCTCCTTCGAGGAGCGCGGGGAGCACTTTCGGGCGCTCATAACGAGGGGCGCGGCCTGAGATGTCGAATCCGCCCCTGATGGCCCTGCTCTCCCGACTCCGCCTGCCCGGGCGCGGCGCCGCCGGGCGGCCCGAGCCCGGCGAGCCGCGGGCCCCGAAGGCGGCCAAGGCGCCCAAGCCGCCACAGCCGCTCGAGCACCGGCTGCTGCTGACGGCGACCTTCTGCCTGCTGGCCGGCGGGGCGGTGATGGTCTACTCCGCGTCCTCGGCGCGGACGCTGCTCGAGGGCCAGGGCGACGGCACCGCCTACCTCGTGAAGTACGTGGGGTACGGCGGCGTCGGCCTGGTCCTCATGCAGATCCTCGCCCGCCGCGGGCTGCAGACGATCCGCGACGCGACGCCGCTCTTCCTGCTCGCCGCATTCGCGATGCTCGTGCTCGTCCTCATCCCCGGGCTCGGCGTCAACATCAACGGCGCGCGCCGGTGGCTGGGCGCCGGGCCCATCCAGTTCCAGCCGTCGGAGGTGATCAAGCTCGCGCTGGTGCTCCACGTCGCCGCGGTGATCTCCGCCCGTCCGCACATCACCAAGCACCTTCGAGGCGTCCTCGGGCCGGTGATCGGCGTCGGCGGCCTCGCGGTCGGGCTCATCTTGCTGCAGCCCGACCTCGGCACCTCGCTGGTCATCTGCTTCACGATGGCCGCGATGCTGGTCGCCGCGGGGCTGCCGCTGCGCCAGCTCGCGCTGGTGGCCGCTGCCGGCGCGGCGCTCGTGCTGGCCTTCGCGCTCATCGAGCCCTATCGCCGCGCGCGGCTCACCGCGTTCCTCAACCCCTGGGAGGACGCGGGCGGCTCGGGCTTCCAGGCCGTGCAGGGCCAGATCGCGATGGGGTCGGGCGGGATGTTCGGGCTCGGCCCCGGCCAGTCGGTGCAGAAGATCTTCTACCTCCCCGAGGCCCACACGGACTTCATCCTCGCGGTGATCGGGGAGGAGCTCGGGGTGGTGGGTGTCTGCTGCCTGCTGCTGCTCTACGGCATGATCGCCTACGCCGGGCTGCGGACCGCCAAGGCGGCCAAGGGCGCCTACGCCAAGCTCGTCGCCGCCGGCCTGACCTCGCTGATCCTGTGCCAAGCCCTGCTCAACGTCTACGCCGTGCTCGGCCTCGCCCCGCTCACCGGAGTGCCGCTGCCGTTCATCTCCTCCGGCTCGACGTCGCTGATCGTCCTTCTCTGCTCGATGGGGATCCTGCTCAACGTCGCCTCGGGCGGCTCGGCGCATGTGCGCGCGGTGCCGGAGCGCCGGGGGCCGCGGCGTGACGCCGAGGATCGTCATCGCAGCGGGCGGGACGGCCGGTCACGTGGTGCCCGCGATCGCGGTCGCCGACGCGCTGCGGGCTGAGGGCGCCGGGGTCACGTTCGTCGGCGG
>JALYMV010000335.1 GCA_030773575.1 Actinomycetota bacterium | reverse complement strand
GTCCTGGTCACCACCCGCCCGCCGCTCGTCGCCTTCAACGTCGACCTCGCGCCGCCGGCCACGCTCGAGGACGCCAGGCGGATCGCCGCGGCCATCCGGGAGGGGGCGCCGGACGGGCTTCCCGGCGTGCGCGCGCTCGGGCTGCACCTCGAGCGCCAGGGCGTCGTCCAGGTGACGACGAACGTCGAGGACCACACGCGCGCGACGCCGGCCGACGTAGTGCGAGCCGTCCGCGCCCACGCGCCGGTCGCGCGGGCCGAGCTCGTCGCCCTCGCCCCGCAAGCCGCCTTCCGCGACTTCCCGTCCGACGTCCCGCTCGCCGGCCTGCGCACCATCGAGGACGCCCTCCAGCACCTAGACTCCTGACCCCATGGCCCAGACCCGCAAGAAGCGCCGCTCCAAGCACCGCGGCACCGCCGCCGGCACGATCGAGGCGCGCGGGCGCACGGGCCGCAAGCCGACCGAGCAGGAGCGGAAGGCCGGCGTCCGCGAGGAGGCGCGCAACCGCCGCGCGCACCGGCTCGACACGCCGCCGACCTGGAAGAGCGCGTTCTACCGCGCGCTGTTCGCCTCCGTGCTGCTCTTCGTCTTCACCCAGGTCGGCTTCGGCCCGAGCATCGAGCTGGCCGCGTCGATCGCGCTGTGCGTCCTCGCGCTCGCGATCTACGTCCCGCTCGGCTACGCGACCGACCTGTGGGTCTACCGCCGCCGGCAGCGGCGCAAGGAGACGCAGGGGAGGTCCTGATGGACGTCCGCTCCTTCACCGTCGGCCCGGTGGCCGAGAACACCTACCTGTTCCGCCGCGACGCGAACGCGACCGCCGCCGTGTGGGTGGACCCGGGCGACGAGCCGGAGAAGCTCATCGGCGTCACCGACGAGCTCGGCGTGACCGTCGAGGCGATCCTGCTCACCCACACGCACTTCGATCATGTCGGCGCGGTCGCGCCGCTCGCCCGCCACACGGGCGCGCCGGTCTACTGCCCGGAGGGCGAGGCGTTCGTGCTCGCCGACATCATGCGCTTCGTCCCGTGGCCGGGCTTCGGGCCGTTCGAGTCCTACGACGCCGACGTCCACATCTCCGGCGGCGAGCGCCTCGAGCTCGCCGGCTTCGGGATCGACGTCATCCCGACGCCGGGCCACTCGCCCGCGCACGTCACCTTCTCGATCGCGGACGAGCAGGTGCTGTTCTCCGGCGACGTGCTCTTCGAGGGCTCGATCGGCCGCACGGACTTGCCGGGCGGGGACACGGCGACGCTGATGGCCTCGATCGCGACCCTGCTCGAGGCGTTCCCCGACCAGACGCGCGTGCTGCCCGGTCACATGGGCCAGACGACGCTCGGCCGCGAGCGGGCGACGAACCCCTTCCTGCGGCAGCTCGCGGCGCGCCGCTGATGGCGAAGCCGCAGGCCCCGCGCGGCACGTTCGACGTGCTGGGCGACGCGGCGCTCGCCCGCGCCGAGCTCGAGCGGGTCGCCAAGGGCGTCCTCGAGCGCGCGGGCTACACGCGGATCGAGACGCCGGTCTTCGAGGCCACGGAGCTCTTCGCGCGCGGGGTGGGGGAGTCCACCGACGTCGTGCAGAAGGAGATGTACACGCTCGACGAGGGGTCGGAGGGCTCGCTGACCCTGCGCCCGGAGGGGACCGCGCCGGTCTGCCGCGCCTACCTCGAGCACGGGATGCACAAGCTCCCGCAGCCCGTGAAGCTCTGGTACCTGTCGTCGTTCTTCCGCCGCGAGCGCCCGCAGGCCGGCCGCTTCCGCCAGTTCTGGCAGGTCGGGGCGGAGGCGATCGGCTCCGATGACCCCGCGGTCGACGCCGAGTCGATCCTCCTGCTCTTCGAGCTGCTCGAGTCGCTCGGGGTGACCGGCACGCGGCTGCGGATCGGCTCGCTGGGGACGCCGGCCACGCGCGCCGCCTACCGCGAGGAGCTCCAGGCGCACCTGCGCGCGCACGCGTCCTCCTTGTCAGCGGAGGTCGTCAGCCGGATCGAGCTCAACCCGCTGCGCGCCTTCGACTCGGACCACCCGGGCACCCGGGCGGTGATGGAGAGCGCCCCGCGGCTGCTCGACCGGCTCTCCGACGACGACCGGCAGCACTTCGACGAGGTGCTCGCACTGCTCGACCTCGGCGGCGTCACCTACGAGATCGACCCGACGCTCGTGCGCGGCCTCGACTACTACACCCGGACCGTCTTCGAGTTCACCTCCGCCGCGCTCGGGGCGCAGTCGGGGGTCGGCGGCGGCGGGCGCTACGACGGGCTGATGGAGGAGATCGGCGGGCCGGCGACGCCCGGGATGGGCTGGGCGGCGGGCGTCGAGCGGATGCTGCTGGCCGCGGTGCCGCCGCCGGTCGCGCCCGTCCCGCTCGACCTCTACGTCGCCTACGCGGCCCCGGAGCACCGGACGGCCGCCTTCAAGCTCGCCGCCGACGCCCGCCGCGCCGGCCACACCGCGCGGATGGAGCTCGCCGGGCGCTCGCTGAAGGGCCAGCTCAAGCAGGCCGACCGGTCGGGAGCCCGGTACGTTGCCATCCTCGGTGACGAGGGCGCGGCCCTCAAGGACCTCGAGTCGGGAGGGCAGCAGACGGTGGATCCAGAGACGGTCATGCACCACATCCGCGTGGGCTTCAACCTGTGAGGCCGCCGCGCGCGAACCCGTACCGCGACGCGTGGTGCGGCGAGCTGAGCGCGGCGCGGGTCGATGACGAGGTCCGCGTCGCCGGCTGGGTGCACCGCCGCCGCGATCACGGCGGGCTGATCTTCATCGACCTGCGCGACCGCTCGGGGATCCTCCAGCTCGTCTTTCACCCCGAGTCGGCGGCCGACGCCCACGCGGCCGCCTCGCGGCTGCGCTCCGAGCACGTCATCTCGGTGGCCGGGCGGATCGTGCGCCGGGAGCAGGGCAACGTCAACCCGAACCTCGCGACGGGGGAGATCGAGCTCGACGTCACGGATCTCGACGTGATCGCCGCCTCCGAGACGCCGCCGTTCCCGGTCGACGACGACTCGCCGGTCGACGAGATGCTGCGCCTCCAGCACCGGGTGCTCGACCTGCGCCGCGAGGGGATGCAGCAGGCGATGGCCGTCCGCCACACGGTCACCCAGGCGATCCGCGACCACCTCAACAGCCACGACTTCCTCGACATCGAGACGCCGATCCTCACGCGCTCGACGCCGGAGGGGGCGCGCGACTTCCTCGTGCCGTCGCGGCTGAGCCCGGGCGCGTTCTACGCGCTGCCGCAGTCCCCGCAGCTCTTCAAGCAGCTGCTGATGATGGCCGGCTACGAGCGCTACTACCAGCTCGCGCGCTGCTTCCGCGACGAGGACCTCCGCGGCTTCCGCCAGCCCGAGTTCACCCAGCTCGACCTCGAAATGGCCTTCGTCGAGGAGGAGGACGTCATCGGGGTGATCGAGGGGATGATGACCCGGGTCTTCGAGGCGGGCGGGCTGCCGGTGCAGGCGCCGCCGTACCCGCGGCTGAGCTACGCCGAGGCGATGCTGCGCTACGGCTCCGACAAGCCCGACCTGCGGTTCGGCCTCGAGATCGCCGACCTGGGGGAGGTCTTCGCCGCGACGGAGTTCGGTGTCTTTGCGGGCGCGCTGGGCAAGGGCGGGGTCATCCGCGGGCTCAACGCGGCCGGCCGCGAGCTCGCGCGGCGCGAGCTCGACGAGCTCACCGAGGTCGCGAAGCGCTTCGGCGCGGGCGGCCTCGTCTGGGCGTTCGTGCAGGACGACGGTTCGTGGCGCTCGCCGATCGCCAAGTTCCTCTCCGCCGAGGAGCGAGCGGCGGTGGCCGAGCGGCTGGGGGCCTCGCCCGGCGACCTGCTGCTGTGCGTGGCGGATGCCGAGACGACCGCGGCGACCGCGCTCGGCGAGGTGCGGCTCGAGCTCGCGCGGCGCTTCGAGCTCGTCCCCGAGGGGCGCCATGAGATCGCCTGGGTCGTCGACTTCCCGATGTTCGAGCCCACCGACACGGGCTGGACGGCGCTGCATCACCCGTTCACCGCGCCGATCGGCGACTTCTCCGACCCGGGCGCGCTGCGCTCGCGCGGCTATGACCTCGTGCTCGACGGGACGGAGATCGGCGGCGGCTCCATCCGCATCAACACGCCCGAGGTCCAGCAGCAGGTCTTCGACGTGCTCGGGATCTCCGCCGAGGAGGCGCAGTCGCGCTTCGGCTTCCTGCTCGACGCGCTGCGCTACGGCGCGCCGCCCCACGGCGGCATCGCCCTCGGGATCGACCGGATCGTCGCGATCATGGTCGGGCGCGAGTCGATCCGCGACGTGATCGCGTTCCCGAAGACCGCCAGCGGCTCGGACCCACTCACGGGCGCCCCGGCGCGCGTGGACGCCGAGCAGCTCGCGGAGGTCGGCGTGCGGGTGATCGCGCCGCCGCCTCCGGGCTGACGCGTCGTTAAGGAATCCGGGCGGGATGCCGATCAGCCCGTCTGTGAGCCAGATCTCCATGCCCATCCGCATCCTGCTCGTCGGCGCCGTCGTCCTCATGGCCGCCTGGTTCACCGTCCTCAAGCCGTCGGACGCCGTCGTCCCGGCCGCGCCGGCCACCTCCGCCGCGCCCGGCGGGGCCGCCTCGAAGGCCGGCTCGTTCCGCGACACCGCCACGGCGGGCGCCGCGACCGCAAGGCGCGCTCGGTCGCGGGCCTCACCGTCCGCAGCGAGATCGACGAGCTCGTCGATCGCGCCATTGCGGGCAAGTAAGCCCTACTGCCTGATGCCGAGCTCGCGCAGCTGACGCGCGTCGATCGGCGCCGGCGCGCCGGTCAGAGGGTCCGCCCCGCTCGCCGTCTTCGGGAACGCGATCACGTCGCGGATCGACTCGCTGCCGGCCATGAGCGCGACGACCCGGTCGATGCCGAACGCGATGCCGCCGTGCGGCGGGCGCCGTGCCGCAGCGCGTCGAGCAGGAACCCGAAGCGCGCCTGCGCCTCCTCGGGGTCCATGCCCAGCAGGCCCAGCACCTTCTCCTGCACCTCGGCGGTGTGGATGCGGATCGACCCGCCGCCGAGCTCGGTGCCGTCCATGACGAGGTCGTAGCCGCGCGAGCGCAGCGCGCCCGGATCGCCGTCGAGGTCGCCGGTCGGCGCGGTGAACGGGTGGTGCAGCGACGTCCACTCCCCCTCGGCGTCGCGCTCGAACATGGGGAAGTCGACGACCCAGTGGATGTCGTGGGTGTCCGCGCGCAGGTCGTAGCGGTCGGCGAGCTCGAGG